>NZ_JBMERN010000031.1:0-43525 GCF_049310965.1 Loktanella sp. DJP18
GATCGATGAACCAGCGGCCCTTGCTGCCGCTGGTCTCGTGTTGGACCTCAGGCGACAATCGTCGCCTCTGTCGCGGCGCGCAGCTCGTCCTCGGTCACGCCGTCAGCGGTTTCCACGATGCGCAATCCGCCTTCGACGACATCAAGGACGCCAAGGTTCGTGATGATCCGATCGACGACACCGGCACCGGTCAGCGGCAGGGTGCAGGACTTCAACACCTTGGATTCGCCGTGTTTGTTGGCGTGATCCATGACGACCACGACGCGCTGCACCCCGGCGACAAGGTCCATCGCGCCGCCCATGCCCTTGACCAGCTTGCCGGGGATCATCCAGTTCGCAAGGTCACCGTTTTCGGCGACTTCCATCGCGCCCAGGATCGCCATCGCGATCTTGCCGCCCCGGATCATGCCGAAGGACGTGGCGGAATCGAAGAACGCGGTCTGCGGCAGTTCGGTGATCGTCTGCTTGCCCGCGTTGATCAGGTCGGCATCCTCCTCACCCTCGATCGGGAAGGCCCCCATGCCGAGCATCCCGTTTTCGGACTGCAACGTCACCTCGATCCCGTCGGGGATGTAGTTGCTGACCAGCGTCGGGATGCCGATGCCAAGGTTCACATACCAGCCGTCCTGCAATTCCTGCGCGGCGCGAGCGGCCATCTGGTTGCGGTCCCAGCCCTTTTGATCGCCGGCCATCATGCGGACTCCTTCTTGCGGGTCGTGCGTTGTTCAATGCGTTTTTCGTGATCGCCTTGCACGATGCGGTGGACGTAGACACCGGGCAGGTGAATCGCGTCACTGGCCAGACTGCCGGTCGGGACGATTTCCTCGACCTCTGCCACGCAGATGCGGCCGCACATCGCGGCAGGCGGGTTGAAGTTGCGGGCGGTCTTGCGGAACACCAGATTGCCGCTCGGATCGGCCTTCCACGCCTTCACGATGGCAAGGTCGGCCACGATGCCGCGTTCCATGATATAGGTCTCGGACGCGCCGTCGGGGCCGGTCGGGAAATCCTTGTGCTCCTTGCCTTCGGCGATCTGGGTGCCGACTCCAGTCTTAGTGTAGAAGCCGGGGATGCCGCAGCCGCCCGCACGCATCCGTTCGGCCAGCGTGCCCTGCGGATTGAACTCGACCTCAAGCTCGCCCGCCAGATATTGTCGCATGAATTCGGCGTTTTCCCCGACGTAGGAGGAGATCATCTTCTTCACCTGCCGGGTCTGCAACAGGATGCCGATGCCGAAATCGTCCACGCCGGCGTTGTTGGAGGCGAACGTCAGCTCCTTCACGCCGGAATCCCGGATCGCCGACAGCAGCAGTTCCGGTATGCCGCAGAGGCCAAAGCCCCCGGCGGCGATCAGCATGTCGTCATGCAGCAAACCGTCCAGCGCCTCGGCGGCGGAGCCATAGACCTTCTTCATCTCGCACCCTTGGTAAATGAATTACCCAGTGAGCCTGCAAGGCACGCGGGGCAATGTCAATCTGATGCCGCAGCGCGGCGACTATTCGAAGACGTCGCCGTCGTCAGCCGCCGTTTTGGCCTTGGCACCGGCCTTCTTTGGTGCCGCCTTCTTCGCCGCAGGCGTCGTCGCGGCAGGTTTTTTCGCGGCGGTCTTGGCCGCCCCGTTGGTCGCCTTCTTGGCCGCTGCCTTTTTCGGAGCGGCCTTCTTCTTGGCCCCCGGTTTGGGCTTGCCCGCCTTCGCTGCCCGGTCGTCCAGCAGATCGACCGCTTGCGCCAGCGTCAGATCGTCGACGGCGACCGTGTCGGGGATCGTCGCGTTCAGCTTGTCCCATTTCACATAAGGCCCGTATTTGCCGTCATAGACATTGACCGGCCCGCCGGCCTGCGGGTGGTCGCCCAATTCGCGCACCGGTGTGGACGCCTTGCCGCGCGACCCGCGGCTGGCGACCTTTTCGGCCAGCAGTTGCACCGCATGGTTCATCCCCACGGTCCAGACGTCGTCCAGCCCTTCCAGGTTCGCGTTCGTGCCACCCCGGTCCGAAGTCGTCTCGGCGTGTTTCAGATAGGGGCCGTAGCGACCGATGTTGGCCCAGACATTGACCCCGTCCTCGGGATGCGGACCCAGCAGGCGGGGCAGGGACAGCAGGCGAACGGCCTGATCGAGGGTGACCTCCTCCGGCTCCCACGCTGCGGGGACCGACTGGCGGGGCGGTTTCGGATTGTCCTCGGTCGCGGCACCGCGCTGGGCGAAGGGACCGAAACGGCCTTTGAAGATGCGGATCTCGTCGTCCTGATCGACGCCCAGCAGCTTGCCGTCGGGCGGAATGGCCGATTTCTCTGCCTCCGGGTCGGGCGGGCCGAAGGGGCGGGTATAGCGGCATTCGGGATAGTTCGAACAGCCGATGAACGCGCCGCCGGACCGCGCCGTGCGCATCGAAAGCCGCCCCTGACCGCAGTTCGGACAGATGCGGGGATCGGTGCCGTCGCCGGGATCGGGGAACAGGTGCGGTGCCAGCACATCGTTGATCTTGTCCAGCACCTCGCCGATGCGCAAATCGGCCGTCTCGGCGATGGCGGCGGAAAAGTCGCGCCAGAAACGCTCCAGCAGCTTCTTGTAGTCCGCATCTCCGGCGCTGACCTTGTCGAGCTGGTCTTCCAGATCGGCGGTGAAGTCGTATTCGACGTAGCGGTGGAAATAGTTCGACAGGAACGCCGTGACCAGCCGCCCCTTGTCCTGCGGGATCAGGCGGTTCTTGTCCTTTTCGACATAACCGCGATCCTGAATCGTCGTGACGATCGATGCATAGGTCGACGGGCGACCAATGCCGAGCTCTTCCATCCGCTTCACCAGCGTCGCTTCGGTGTAGCGGGGCGGGGGCTGGGTAAAGTGCTGTTCGCTGTCGACGGACTGCTTCTTGGCCGCCTCGCCCTGTTCGATCTGCGGCAGGCGCTTGTCGTCCTCGCCTTCCACGTCGTCGCGGCCTTCCTCATAGACACGCAGGAAACCGTCGAACAACATGACCTGACCGTTGGCACGCAGCATGACCTGCTGGTCCCGCGACCCGACGTCCACCGTGGTCCGTTCCATCCGGGCCGCTTCCATCTGGCTGGCCAGCGTGCGTTTCCAGATCAGGTCATACAACTTGCGCTGGTCGGCGTCGGTGATGCCCGCCTGTTCCACGCTGACCATCATGTCGGTCGGACGGATGCATTCGTGCGCTTCCTGCGCGTTCTTGGCCTTGTTCTTGTACAGGCGCGGCTCTTTCGGGACGTATTTGTCGCCGAACTTCGCCTTGATCGCATCGCGCGCGCCGGTCACGGCCTCGGGTGCCATGTCGATGCCGTCGGTCCGCATATAGGTGATGTGCCCGGCTTCATACAGGCGCTGCGCCACGCTCATGCACTGCTTGGCCCCCATGCCGAACTTGCGGCTCGCCTCCTGTTGCAGGGTCGAGGTCATGAAGGGCGGCGAGGGGTTGCGCGATGCGGCCTTCGCCTCCACGCTTTGGACGGACAGATCGCGGGAGGTGATGGCCTGCACGGCCATTTCGGCCTGCGTGGCATTGGACAGGTCGAACTTGTCGAGTTTCTGGCCGCCCAGCACGGTCAGCCGCGCCTCGTATTCGGCACCGCGCGGATTTTGCAGGATCGCGCGGACGGTCCAGTATTCCTGATTGCGGAACGCTTCGATCTCCATCTCGCGCTCGACGATCAGGCGCAGGCAGACGGATTGGACGCGACCGGCGGATTTGGCGCCCGGCAGCTTGCGCCACAGCACGGGCGACAGGTTGAAGCCGACGAGGTAATCAAGTGCCCGCCGCGCCAGATAGGCGTCGACCAGCGGTTGATCGACTTGACGCGGGTTCTTCATCGCCTCGGTCACGGCGTTTTTGGTGATCGCGTTGAAGACGACGCGGCTGGCGGACTGGATGGTCAGCCCGCGCTTGCCGCTAAGCTCTTCCTGCAGGTGCCACGAGATCGCTTCACCCTCGCGGTCGGGGTCGGTTGCAAGGATCAGATGCGGGTCCGTCTTCAGTGCGTCGACGATGGCCTTGATGTGTTTCTTGCTGTCGCTCGCGACCTCCCAGATCATGGAAAAGTCGTCGTCGGGCAAGACGGAACCGTTCTTGGCGGGCAGGTCGCGGACGTGGCCATACGACGCCAGCACCGTGTAATCATTGCCCAGATACTTGTTGATCGTCTTGGCCTTGGCCGGGGATTCGACAACGACAACGGGCATGAGTAACCTTGCTTTTCATAAGGATCAGTATGGCCGCGCAACATGGTCGGCTTGCCCCTAAGTTGTCAATGGAGCCCGCTTTCGCCAGTGCGAAACCGCATGGCCCATGACAAGTCTTTGTTATTATTTCACAAAATCTTTCGCCATGACAGCGTGCGTCAACAGACTCTTGACAGCAGACCACCTGCCGACCGGGCAATCCGGCCGTCGAGTTCAAGATCGACAAGCGCCGGGGTCACGACAAGGGCGGGGCTGCCGATGTCGCGGATCAGCTGATCCTCGGCCAGAGGCGACACGCCGAGCCGGTCGAGGATGCGGTTGTGAAGTGCCGCCGATTCCTGCAATGTGCGTTGCGGTCGCGGTTGTGCGGCAGGCAGGTTCAGTGGCAATTCCGGTGCCGCGGGCAGGATGCCAAGTGCTTCGATCACGTCGGCGGCGGACCGGACGAGGGTGGCACCGTCCCGGATCAGCATGTTGCAACCGGCCGCACGGGCGTCGAAGGGATGGCCCGGCACCGCCAGCACGTCGCGGTGCGCATCAAGGGCGTTGCGCGCAGTGATCAGGCTGCCGGACTTCGCCGCGGCCTCGACCACCACGACGGCGCGGGACAGGCCGGCGATGATCCGGTTGCGGGCGGGAAAATGCCTTGCCTGCGGCTGCATCCCCATTGCCATCTCTGACAGGCGAAGACCCTGGGCGGCGATCCGATGTGCAAGCTCGGCATTTTCCATCGGGTAGATGACGTCGACCCCGCCCGCCTGCACCGCCACGGTGCCGCCGGGCAGGGCCGCCAGATGCGCAGCGGCGTCCACTCCGCGCGCAAGACCGGACACGACGACAAAGCCGGCTGCCGTCAGGTCCGCCGCCATCGTTTTAGCCATGCGCGTGCCAAGGGATGACGCATTTCGCGCCCCGACCATCGCGACCATCGGCCGCTGCAGCAGGTCCACCTGTCCCAGGGTCCACATCAACGGGGGCGCGTCGGAGAGATCGTCGATGACGCGCGGCCATGCGGGGTCACCCTGCATCAGCAGACGCGCACCGGCAGCCTGACCGGCTTTCAGTTCGGCTGCGACGACGCCTTCGGGACAAACCGTGTAATCCGAAACCCCCGCGGCGGCGGCGATACCCGGCAGCGCGTCGAGGGCCGCCGCGGCAGAGCCGTATTCGGCCAGCAACCGTCGGTAGGTCGCGGGGCCGACCCGGCGGGATCGCAGAAGACGAAGGTGCTGGAACCTGGGGTCATCCTGGGGGGGGATGTGGTGCGTGGTCGGGAGACGTGCCACTTTGATCCAAACCTTCGTCTTGCTGCACCCTCACGTTAGGGTTGCAACGGTTAACGAAAGCTGAATCACATCAGCGCACGTCCCGAATTTCCTTCAGCCAGACCCGCCGACCGTCAGGCCTCCGATCAGCAAGCTGGGCTGGCCGACGCCCACCGGCACCCATTGTCCCGCCTTGCCGCAGTTGCCGATGCCGGGATCGAGTGCCAGGTCATTGCCGATTCCGCGGATCTGCTTCAGGGCAGTCGCCCCGTCGCCGATCAGCGTGGCGCCCTTGATCGGGGCACCGACGACGCCGTTCCGGACGCGGTAGGCTTCGGTGCAGGAAAACACGAACTTGCCGTTGGTGATGTCGACCTGACCGCCACCGAAGCCCACCGCATAGATGCCATCCTTCAGGTCGGCGACAAGCTGTTGCGGAGCAGCATCCCCCGCCAGCATGTAGGTGTTCGTCATGCGCGGCATCGGTGCGTGGGCATAGGACTCGCGCCGCCCGTTGCCGGTCGGCTCGACCCCCATCAGCCGGGCGTTCTGTCGGTCCTGCATGTAGCCGACCAGCACGCCGTCCTCGATCAGCACGTTCCGGGCCGAGGGCGTGCCTTCGTCGTCGATGCTGATCGATCCGCGCCGGTCGGGGATCGTGCCGTCGTCCAGCACCGTCACACCCTTTGCCGCGATCTGCTGGCCCATCAGGCCGGCAAAGGCCGAAGTGCCCTTGCTGTTGAAGTCGCCCTCCAGCCCGTGGCCGATCGCCTCGTGCAGCAGGATGCCGGGCCAGCCGGGGCCGAGGACGACGTCCATCACGCCCGCTGGCGCCGCCTCGGCGTCGAGGTTCACGAGAGCGATGCGCAACGCCTCGCGCGCGACGCCCTGCCAGTGATCCGGCTCGATCAGACCGATCAGCGATGCACGCCCGCCGCCGCCCATGTTGCCGCTTTCGCGCCGCCCGTCGCGTTCGACGATGACGCTGATGTTGATCCGGCTCATCGGGCGGACATCCGTGACCAGCGTGCCTTCTGGTCGCAGGATCGCCACCTCCTGCAGCGACGCGCCAAGCGATGCGCTGACCTGCACGACGCGGCTGTCAAGGTCGCGGCAAAAGGCGTCGATCTGGCGCAGAAGGTCGATCTTGGCCGGAAACGTCGCTTCGGCCACCGGGTCGACGTCGCTGTAAAGCTTCACGTTCGTGCCCTTCGGTCCAGGGGCCAGCGTGCCGCCGCCGTCACCCACGGCCAGCCGCGCGGTGCCGACAGCGCGGCGCAGGGCATGTTCGTCGATGTTGGTCGCATGGGCATAGCCCGCCCGTTCGCCGCGCACGGCCCGCAGCCCGAACCCCTCGGACGCATCATAACTTGCGGTCTTCACGCGGCCATCGTCCAGCACCAGGCTTTCCGACCGGCGGCGTTCGATGAACAATTCTCCATCGTCGGCCCCGGCAGTGGCGTCGCGCAGCAGGCTCAGGGCCGTGTCCCGGTCCAGATGCGTGTCGAACGGGCGGAAGGTATCGTCGGTCATGGCGCGCATCCTTGATGGGGCATCCGAACCAACGGGGTCGCGCAAAGCGTCCCTTTGCCGCAATCGTGGTTCTTGAGTTGTCCTTCAGGATATGGGACATGGCTGCTGGGATACAACGGGATTCCGTGTCGACCTCCTCGCCAGAGGCGCCGCGCAATCGTCACGCCGCAGGTCCAGACACCTGCGCCGGATCAAAAGGGAAAGACATGCGAGTGAGCAATTTCGCCAAGACTGCCTGGGCCACGATGGGTCTGATTCTTGCCGGTGCTGCGGCCCGTGCGCAGGACGTGGACGTGGAACTGCCGGTCATCGGCGCACCGCATGACGGCGGCATCGGCTTTCAGCCGGCGGTGACCAGCATCGCGCGTGACGTGCATTGGCTCGACGGCATGCTGCTTGTCATCATCACGGCGATCACGCTGCTCGTCACCGGCCTGATGATCTGGGTCGCGATCAAGTACAACCACAAGTCAAACAAGACCCCCGCCGGCTTTACCCACAACAGCCCGCTCGAAATCGCGTGGACCGTCGTGCCGATCGCGATTCTCGTGTTCATCGGGGCCTTCTCGCTGCCCGTGCTGTTCAACCAGCAGGAAATCCCCGAAGGCGACATCAACATCAAGGTCACCGGCTATCAGTGGTACTGGGGCTATGAATACGTGGATGAAGGTGTCGCGTTCGAATCCTTCATGCTCGCCCCGGAAGAGCTGGCGGATTACGGCTACACCGAAGACCTTTACAAGCTGGCGACGGATCAGGCCGTCATCATCCCGGTCGGTGCAACCGTCGTGATGACCGTGACCGGCGCGGACGTCATCCACTCCTGGACGATCCCTGCCTTCGGCGTGAAGCAGGACGCGGTGCCGGGACGTCTGGCGCAACTGTGGTTCAACGCTGATCGGGAAGGCGTCTACTTTGGCCAGTGTTCAGAACTGTGCGGCAAGGACCATGCCTACATGCCGATCACCGTCAAGGTCGTGAGCCAGGAGGTCTATGACGCCTGGCTGGTCGAGGCGCAGGCCCAGAACGGCGTCTGACGCCAGGACGCCCATTGCAATGATTTCTGGGCGATCCGGCAGGTAGTCGGGTCGCGCACATCCATTCCGAGTTGCCGAAGGTGCCGAACATGTCCGACATGAGCCTGCACGAGACAGTTCCCGACACGCCATACGAGGCGCAGATGGGCGATTATTTCGCCCTGCTGAAGCCGCGCGTGATGTCGCTGGTCGTGTTCACGGCGCTGGTCGGACTGTTGGTGGCACCGGTGCCGGTGCATCCCTTCATCGGCTTCGTGGCGATCCTGTGCATCGCGGTGGGGGCCGGGGCCTCTGGCGCGCTGAACATGTGGTGGGACGCCGATATCGACGCCCGCATGCGCCGCACGGCGAAACGCCCGATCCCCGATGGTCGCGTCCAGCCGGGCGAGGCACTGGGCCTGGGGCTGGCGCTGTCAGGCTTTTCCATCGTGCTGCTGGGACTGGCGACGAACTGGGTCGCGACGGCGCTGCTGGCCTTCACGATCTTCTTCTACGCTGTGGTCTATTCGATGTGGCTGAAGCGCGCGACGCCGCAGAACATCGTGATCGGCGGCGCTGCCGGTGCCTTTCCCCCGATGATCGGCTGGGCCGTGGCCACGGGCGGTGTCAGCATCGAATCGGTGCTGATGTTCGGCCTGATCTTCATGTGGACGCCGCCGCACTTCTGGGCGCTCGCGCTGTTCGTCAAGACCGACTATGGCGACGCCGGTGTGCCGATGCTGACGGAGACGCATGGTCGCCGCGTCACGCGCAACCACGTGCTGGCCTATTGCGTGCCGCTGGTGGCCGTTGCGCTGGGCCTCGGCTTCACCTCGATCGGCGGGCCGGTCTATCTGGCCGTCGCCGTGGTGTTCAACGCCTGGTTCCTGAAAGGCTGCTACGACATCTGGCGGCGCGACGAAGCGCAGGCCGAAGCGGACAAATACAAGGTCGAGATCAAGACCTTCAAGGTGTCGCTCTACTACCTTTTCGCGCATTTCGGTGCCCTCCTGATCGAGGCCGCCCTGCGCGCCAATCACATCGGAGGCCTTTGAATGGCAATCCAGGTCGAGCATGAAATCCACGCGCGCCGTCGCAGCCGCAACGTCGGCGTCGGCCTGCTGCTGCTGGCCTTCATTGGCATCGTCTTCGGTCTGACGGTCGTGAAGGTGCTGCAACTGGGCGACCTGCGCAGCTTCGAGACGTTCGATCACGTCGTGCGTCCGCAGCTTCTGCCGGAAAACCAAGAAACCGCTGCACCAGAGGGGACGAACTGATGCTGTTTCCCCGACTGACAGGCCCGAACCGCACGGTGGCCCAGACCGTCGGCGTCGTCGTGGTGATGGCCGGCCTCGCCTTTGCCTCGGTGCCGTTCTATTCCTGGTTCTGCCGGGTGACCGGCTTTTCCGGTTATACAAACGTGGTCGAGGCTGAATCCGACCTCATCCTCGATCAGACGATCAAGGTGCGCTTTGACGCGTCCATCGACCGCGACATGCCCTGGACGTTCAAGCCTGTGCAGCGCGAGATGACGCTGCGCATCGGTGAAACCGGGCTCGCGTTCTTCGAGGCGCACAACCCGACGGATCGCCCCGTCGCGGGGCAGGCAGCCTATAACGTGACCCCCTACGAGGCCGGAGCCTTCTTCGACAAGATCGAATGTTTCTGCTTTACAGAGCAGGTTCTGCAACCGGGAGAAACGGTGCAGATGCCCGTGAGCTTCTTTGTGGACCCCGCCATCGTGAACGACCGCGACGCGAAATATGCCCATACGATCACGCTTGGTTATACATTCTACGAGATTGATCTGCCCGAGGGCTTCGAACAGGCGGCAGTGGATGCGAATCTTTTGACAAGCGACCCCGCCACCGCCATAGACACCAACTAACGACCGCGACCAGCAGCACGGGAAAAGACAGCATGGCCCACGAAAAGAACCACGATTTCCACATCCTCGCACCGTCGATCTGGCCGTTGGCCGGTTCTCTGGGGGCCTTCATCATGCTGTTCGGCGGCACGTTGTGGATGCACGACCACGGGCCCTGGGCCTTCCTCGTCGGTCTGGCGCTGGTGCTTTACACGATGTTCGCCTGGTGGTCCGAAGTCGTCCACGAAAGCAACGTCGGCGATCACACCCCTGTCGTCCGCATCGGCCTGCGCTATGGCTTCATCATGTTCATCATGTCCGAAGTCATGTTCTTCGCCGCCTGGTTCTGGTCCTTCTTCAAGCATGCCATGTATCCGATGGGCCCGAACTATCCGGCCGTCGACGGCGTCTGGCCGCCCGTCGGGATCGAGACGTTCGATCCTTGGCACCTGCCGCTGATCAACACCCTGATCCTGCTCTGCTCGGGTGCTGCCGCGACATGGGCCCACCACGCGCTGGTGCATGAAAACAACCGTCAGGACATGAAGTGGGGCCTGATGCTGGCGGTCGCACTGGGTGCGCTGTTCACGGTGTTCCAGGCCTACGAATACTCTCACGCGGCCTTTGGCCTTGCCGGCAACATCTATGGCGCGAACTTCTTCATGGCGACGGGCTTTCACGGCTTCCACGTCATCATCGGCACGATCTTCCTGCTGGTCTGCCTGGGCCGCGTCTACGCCGGTCACTTCACCCCCGAAAAGCACGTCGGGTTCGAGGCGGCGGCCTGGTACTGGCACTTCGTCGATGTGGTGTGGCTGTTCCTGTTCGCGTCGATCTACATCTGGGGCGCCTGATCCATCACGACAGCGTCCCACCAAGAGGCGACCCTGTGGGGTCGCCTCTTGCATGACGGCAGACCTTCACCCTTCGCATCAAACGCGCTAAGGCAGGCCGGTCCGACCTTGGGGTTTCCAGAAGCCATGTTGCGCAAGATCTTCTTTCCCCTGCTGCTGGGCATCGTGGGCTGCGGCGTGCTGGTGGCACTTGGGGTCTGGCAGGTGCAGCGTCTGGCGTGGAAGTCTGCAATTCTGGATCAGATCAGCGCCACCATCGTGGCCCCGCCCGTGACGTTGCCCGCCGACGCCGACCCGGTCGCCGACGAATACCTGCCTGTCACCGTATCGGGCCAGATCACCGGGCAACCGCTGTCGGTCCTTGTCAGCACCGCCGAGAACGGTGCTGGCTATCGGACCATCACCGGTTTTCGCACCGACGATGGCGGCGACATCGTGGCCGACCTCGGGTTTCTCAGCCTCGATGACAGGGGGGCCGCCTTGCCCGTGGGACCTGTCACGCTGACCGGAAACCTGCTTTGGCCGGATGAGGTCGACGACTGGACGCCTGAACCGGACGCGGCGACCGGCATCTGGTTTGCCCGCGACCTGCCCGCCATGGCCGCCGCGCTGAATGCGGAACCGGTGCTGGTCGTCGCGCGCCAGATCGATCCGGCTGGACCGACGCAGCCGATGCCCGTGGGGGTCGATGGCATCCCCAACGACCACCTCGGCTACGCCATCACCTGGTTCATGCTGGCCATCGGCTGGGCCCTGATGACGGGCCTTCTGATCCATCGCACGACCCGAAAGGACGCCTGACATGCGCTATATCTCGACACGTGGACAGGCCCCGGTCCTGTCGTTCGAGGACACGATGCTGACCGGCCTCGCCCGCGACGGCGGTCTTTATGTGCCCGAAAGCATCCCGATGCTCAGCGCGGAACAGATCGCCGCGATGGCGGGACAAAGCTACGAGGACGTGGCCTTTACCGTCATGCGCCCGTTCATCGGTGACACGTTCACCGATGAACAGTTTCGTGACCTTATCGCCCGCGCCTACGCAGGTTTCGGCCACGCGGCCCGCGCGCCGCTGGTGCAAATGGCACCGAACCACTTCCTGCTGGAACTGTTCCACGGACCGACGCTGGCGTTCAAGGACTTCGCCATGCAACTGATCGGGCAGATGTTTCAGGCGGCACTTGCACGGTCCGGCAACCGCGTCACTATCGTCGGTGCGACCTCGGGCGATACGGGCTCTGCCGCGATCGAGGCGTTTCGCGGGCTGGACGCCGTCGACGTCTTCATCCTTTATCCGCACGGCCGCGTCAGCGAGGTGCAACGCCGCCAGATGACCACGCCGACAGAAGCGAACGTCCACGCCATTGCCGTCGACGGCGATTTCGACGATTGCCAGGCGCTGGTGAAGGACATGTTCAACGACTTCGCCTTCCGCGAGGATGTGCGCCTTGCCGGCGTGAACTCGATCAACTGGGGCCGCGTGTTGGCGCAGGTGGTCTACTATTTCACCGCTGCCGTGTCGCTGGGTGCGCCGCACCGGACTGTCAGCTTTACCGCGCCGACCGGCAACTTCGGCGACATCTTTGCGGGCTACATCGCAAAGCAGATGGGCCTGCCGATCGACCAGCTGATCGTCGCCACGAACACCAACGACATCCTGCACCGCACGCTGGACACCGGAGCCTATACCAAGGGGTCCGTCACGCCGACGATCAGCCCGTCGATGGACATTCAGGTGTCCTCCAACTTCGAGCGGGCCTTGTTCTATGCCTACGGACAGGACGGCGCGGCGGTCGCCAGCCAGATGGACGACCTCAGGACAGGTGGGTTCACGATCAGCCAGGGGGCGATCGACGCGCTGCGCGACACCTATGCGTCTGGCCGCGTGTCGGAACAGGAAACCTCGGACACCATCGCCCGCTATCGCCAAGAACACGGAGAGCTGCTGTGTCCGCATACGGCCGTCGGTGCGTGCGTGGGGGAAAAGCATCTTGGGGCCGTCCCGATGGTCACGCTGGCGACCGCGCATCCGGCGAAGTTCCCGGCGGCGGTGGAACGGGCGACCGGCATCCACCCCCCCTTGCCCCCGCGCATGGCGGACCTGTATGACCGCCCGGAACGGATTACCCGCGCGGCCTGTGACCTTGCGGCGATCCAGACCATCATCAGGGACCGGATCACGTCTTGACCATTGAACTCCACACGCTGTCCAACGGCTTTCGCATCGTCACCGAACACATGCCCGGGCTGGCCAGCGCTTCCGTCGGCATCTGGGTGAACGCAGGTGGCCGCCACGAGGCCGAGGCCCAGAACGGCATCGCGCATTTCCTCGAACACATGGCATTCAAGGGCACCGCGACCCGCACGTCGCTGCAGATCGCCGAGGAAATCGAGGATGTGGGCGGCTATATCAACGCCTATACCAGCCGCGAAGCGACCGCCTATTACGCGCGCGTCCTGGAATCGGATGTCGGGTTGGGGCTGGACGTGATCGCCGACATCCTGCTGAACCCGCTGTTCGAGGACCACGAGATCGAGACCGAGCGGGGCGTGATCTTGCAAGAGATCGGGCAGGCGCTCGACACGCCCGACGACATCATCTTCGACTGGCTGCAAGAGGTGGCCTACCCCGACCAGCCCATCGGCCGCACGATCCTGGGGCCGGAGGAGCGGGTCGAGAGATTCACCCGCGACGACCTGACCGGGTTCGTCGGCACGCATTACGGGCCGAACCAGATGATCCTTGCCGCCGCCGGTGCTGTCGATCACGACGCACTTATGGCGCAGGCCGAAGTGCTGTTCGGCCATCTGCCCGCCCGTCCGCGCGATGGCTTGATTGCACCGGCGACGTTCGTCGGCGGCGAGCGGCGCGAGATCAAGACGCTGGAGCAGGTGCATTTCGCACTGGCTTTCGAGGGACCGGACTACCGCGATCCCGCGATCTACACCGCGCAGATCTATGCCACGGCGATGGGCGGCGGCATGTCGTCCCGCCTGTTTCAGGAAATCCGCGAGAAGCGGGGGCTGTGCTATACCATCTTTGCGCAGGCCGGTGCCTACGAGGATACCGGCCTGACCACGATCTACGCCGGCACCAGCGCCGAAGAGATCGAAGAGCTTGCCAACATCACCATGGACGAGATGAAACGCGCCGCTGACGACATGACGGCGGCCGAGGTCGCCCGCGCCCGCGCCCAGATGAAGGCAGGGTTGCTGATGGGTCTTGAAAGCCCGTCCAACCGGGCGGAACGGCTGGCGCGTCTGCTGGCAATCTGGGATCGCATCCCGACTGTCGCCGAGACGGTGGCAAGCATCGATGCGGTCACGACCGGTGATGTGCGTGACTTTGCCGCGCGCACGGCGCAGGCGGGTGCCGCACTGACGCTTTATGGCCCGGCGGATGCGGCCCCCTCTCTTGCGGCGCTGCGTGCGCGTCTGGCTGCCTGATGCTGGGACGGGCGCGGCGGTTGCGGCTGGAAACGGACCGTATGACCCTGCGCCTGCCGATGCACGCGGATTACCGCGCCTGGTGCGCGATCCGGCAGGACAGCCGCGATTTCCTGCAACCCTGGGAGCCGACCTGGGCCTCTGACCATTTCAGCCGCAAGTCGTTCACGAACCGGGTCTACTGGTCGCAGCGCGCGGTGCAGCAAGGCAGCGCCGTGCCGTTGTTCCTGATCCGGCGCGAGGATGCGTCCCTGTTGGGCGCGATCACGCTGGACAACATCCGCCGCGGCCCGGCGCAGGCCGGCACCACAGGCTATTGGATCGGACAGCCTTTCGCCCGGCAGGGCTACATGCGCGAGGCGATCAAGGCGCTGGTGCATTACGCCTTCCACTCCCTCGACCTGAGCCGGATCGAGGCAGGCTGCCTGCCCGAGAACGCACCGTCGCGCAAGTTGCTGGAAAACTGCGGCTACAAGTATGAGGGCGTGGCACAAAGCTACCTTCAGATCGACGGGCGTTGGCGCAACCATGTGCTGTACGCCAACCTGCGCAGTGACCGGCGCGGCCGCACGGACGTCGGATAGGCGCGCCTTCACCGATGTGATCGGCCGGCGCTTGACGCCGCTGCCCATTGGCAGGAGTTGTGCGCCATGCGGTGGCTTTTGATCCTTGTTTTTCTGACCGGTTGCAGCCCGGCCCTGTTGCGGACCGACGGCGGGCAAGAGCCGCTGGTTTATGACCCCGCCGCCGTCGCTGCGGCGGACAAGGTCGCGATCTTCATCCCCGGTGCGCTGTCGTCGATCCAGGTGTTCGAGGGATCGCAGAACTGGCGCGAGGCAGGATATGCCCGCGCATTCTATCGCTATCCCGGCCTTGACGGCCTGCCTGTCGATCACCGTCTGGACCCCGCCACGGCGGCGCGGGAGGTCGCCGAATTTGCCAACGGGCTGGGCGACAAGCAGGTGGTGCTGGTCGGCTATTCCACAGGTGCGCTGATCGCACTCGAGGCGGCGCCGCAGATCCACCCCGTGCACCGGGTCCGCGTTGCCGCGATGTCACCGGCTGTCGAAAATGGGGGCGGTGCGCGCACGATCCTGCGCGGCGCGGGCGATGTGGTGCGGGCCGTGACGGCGACCCGGTCATTGTCCAAGCGCAAGGTCTGGCCGCGCTTCTGGGCGGGCCTGCTGTTCGGCCCCGACGCGCTGGACGACCCGACGCCGTCGGACGAGCTGCGCACGGCCATCGTCGAAGGTGCGAAGATCAACACACCACTGGATACAGAGATCGCGCTGGCCCATGTGCTGGCGCTGCCGGGGTGGCGATTGCCGGACGACTTCGACCTGGCAGGCATCCCCGTGGCGTTCTTCATCGGTCTGAACGATCCGGTCTTCTCGACACGGCAGACGACCGATTTCTCGCGACAGATCGGAGGGGTCCCGATCCTGGGCTATCCGGGGCAGGGCCATCTGCTGTTCTTTACCCGGCCAGACGTCTTTGCCGACATGCTGGATTTCGCAGAAGGCCGCCCGCCGCGCCTGCGCTGACGCGGCCCTTTGCGCTGGACACCGGCGCCGCCGGCCTTACGCTTGGGGCGAACGACAGGAGCACCCATGCTGACCCCGGCCACCCCCGACACCCTTGCCGAGCTGAAAGAGACCCTGCCACCGGACAGCTTTCGCACCGATACCGCGCCTTATCTGACAGAGCCGCGCGGCCGCTGGGCGGGGGCGGGGATGGTCGTGGCACCGCGCGATGTGGATCAGGTGGCCCGGATCCTGCGCCATTGCAACGACCGGCGCATCGGTGTCGTGCCCTACGGCGGGGGGACGGGGCTGGTCGGCGGCCAGGTGATGGGGCAGGGGCCTGCACCGCTGGTCCTGTCGTTGGAACGGATGACAGCCATCCGCGCGACCTATCCCAGCGAATCCGTTTTGGTGGCCGAGGCGGGCGCGATCCTCGCCGACGTCCAGAAAGCGGCGCAGGACATCGGACGGCTCTTTCCTCTCTCGCTGGCGTCGGAAGGGTCCGCGCGGATCGGGGGGCTGCTGTCGACGAACGCGGGCGGCGTGAACGTACTGCGCTATGGCAATGCGCGCGCGCAATGTCTGGGGCTGGAGGTCGTGCGCCCGGACGGCACGATCTGGCACGGGCTGACTCGCCTGCGCAAGGACAACACCGGCTACGATCTGCGCGACCTGATGATCGGGGCGGAAGGGACGCTGGGCATCATCACCGCAGCCGCCCTGCGCCTCGCGCCGCAGCCCACGGGAGTCGGGGCCGCGATGCTGGCAGTGCCTTCGCCTGCCGCGGCATTGGACCTGCTGGCGCTGGCGCAGGACCGTCTGGGCGACGGCATTTCCGCGTTCGAGATCATCGGCCGCCAAGGCCTCGATTTTCTGACCGAGGTCGGACCGGCGTTCAAGGCACCGTTTGCCGACACTCCGGACTGGATGGTCCTGATCGACATCGGCCTGCCCACCGGCCTTGCCCCGGACGCCGCACTTGAGGCGCTGTTCGAGGTGGCGCTGGCGCGTGAACTGGTCACGGACGGCGTCATCGCCCGGTCGTTGGCCGACCGCGATGCCCTGTGGCACATCAGGGAGTCCATCCCCGAGGCAAACCGCCGGATCGGGTCGGTGTCGTCGCACGACATCTCTGTTCCGCTCAGCCAGGTGCCGGATTTCATCGTCGAAGGCGGCAAGCGTCTGTCGAGGATCGGGGATTTTCGCATCAACTGCTTTGGCCATCTGGGTGACGGCAACCTGCATTACAACGTCTTTCCGCTGCGCGGACAGTCCCGCGCCAACCACGAGGACAAGCGCGCGGCGGTCAAGACCTGCGTACATGACCTGACGCATGAGATGGCCGGATCGGTCAGCGCGGAACATGGCGTCGGGCGGCTGAAGGTGGGCGATCTGGAACGCTACGGCGACCCGGTCAAGCTTGCGATGATGCGTGCGATCAAGATTGCGCTTGATCCGCATGGCATCATGAATCCGGGTGCGGTCCTGAAGGGCTTAACCAATGATTAGGGCTTACGACGCATAAAGGCCCCAGGACGGTTGGTGAACGCTGGTCGTCCTCCCGGGTCAGAAGACCTCTTGCTGCGGCCCTCGAAGGGGTCTTGCCGGAAAATCCGGCGCAGCGGTCCGAGGCTCCTGTAGCGGCGGCGTCGACCTGAAAGGTCGCGCTGCCGCAGCCGGGACCTGAAAGGTCGCGCTGCCGCAGCCGGGGACCTGACAGGTCGCGCGATTTGTGCTTCCCGTGGGTTCAGTGACCGTCGTAAGCGCAAAGGGAGTGAACATCCATGCCAAGCCCTTCCAGCTTGGCCCGACCGCCCAGTTCCGGCAGGTCGATGATGAAGGCACAGCCGACCACCTGCGCACCCAGCCGCTCGATCAGCTTTATCCCGGCCTCGGCGGTGCCGCCGGTTGCCAGCAGATCGTCCACCAGCAGCACGCGCTCGCCGGCCCCCAGCGCGTCGTCGTGGATTTCCACCACGGCCTCGCCGTATTCCAGCGTGTAGGACTGTTCGATACATTTCGCGGGCAGCTTGCCTTTCTTGCGGATCGGCACGAAGCCGACCGACAGCTGGTGCGCGATGGCACCGCCCAGAATGAAACCCCGCGCCTCGAGCCCGACGACCCGGTCGATGGGTTGCCCGGCATAGGGGTGCAACAACTGGTCGATCGCCATTCGGAACCCGCGCGGATCGGCGAACAGGGTCGTCACGTCGCGGAACATGATCCCTTCGTGCGGAAAGTCGGGGATCGTGCGGATGTAGTCCTGAACGGTTTTCATGTCGGGTCCTTTGGGGTCAGCACGCGGCCCGCGACCGCGTCGAGTTTCGCCACCAGCGCGGGGTCGCGCCGGTCGGGGGATGTCATGACGGCATGGGACAGCGCGGTGCCACAGCCCCCGGCGCAGGCCTGCGGCAAGCGTGACGCGAGCGCCATGACCATGTCGCGCGCCTTGTTGCCATTGCCCTGCAGTGTGCGGATCACGTCGGCCACGTCGACCGCCCCGTGATCCGGATGCCAGCTGTCGTAGTCGGTGATCATCGCGACCGAGGCATAGTGCAGCTCGGCCTCGCGCGCCAGTTTCGCCTCTGGCATGTTGGTCATGCCGATCACGTCGCACCCCCACGCGCGATACATCAGGCTCTCGGCGCGGGACGAGAACTGCGGCCCCTCCATCGCGAGGTAGGTGCCGCCGTCGTGCGTGGTAATGCCGACCGACCGCGCGGCGGCGACGCAGGCGGCGGACAGGTCCGGACAGACCGGGTGAGCCACGCTGACATGGGCGACGCAGCCGGTGCCGAAGAACGATTTTTCCCGCGCAAAGGTGCGGTCGATGAACTGGTCCACGACGACGAAATCGCCGGGGGCCATGTCATCCCTGAACGATCCGCAGGCGCTGATGCTGACAAGATGCGTGACGCCAAGACGCTTCATCACGTCGATGTTGGCGCGGTAGGGGACAGTGGTGGGGCTGTGGATATGTCCGCGCCCGTGGCGTGGCAGAAAGGCCAGCGGCACGCCGTCCAGTGTGCCAGTCAGCACATCGTCTGACGCCTGACCCCAAGGACTGTCAACGGTTTGCCACGCGGCCTCCGCCAGTCCGGGGATGTCATAAAGGCCAGAGCCGCCGATGATGCCAAATCGTCCCATGCGGGGCCTTTCGGATTGCACCATCGCTTTGTGGCCGCTGCCGCCGGGCCATGCAACCGGTGACTGAGGGAAAGCGGTGACATTCGGTCCTGCTGTCGCCGGGGCATCACGCAAGATCAAGATTGGCGTCGATCCCACGCGACCCGGTTTGCGACCTCCGATCTGCCTGCAAATTAGGCGAATGACGGAAAGTGCGGCGAACGGGACCGAATCCGACTGGTCAAAGTGAAGTCGCCGTCCAATAATCCCGTGAGTTTATGAAAATCAACGGGGACCGCCAACCATGTTTTACCGCTCGTTTGCCGCTGCCGCATTGCTGGCCACGTCTGCCCAGGCGCAGACCGATCTGCCTTTTGCGCTGGACTGGAAATTCGAAGGACCTGCCGCACCCTACTTTGCAGCCATCGACAACGGACACTTCTCGGACGCGGGCCTGAACGTCACGATCGAGGCGGGGAACGGATCGCTCGACGCGATCCCGAAGGTTGCGACGGGCGCGTATCCGGTCGGCTTTGCCGACATCAACAGCCTGATCAAGTTCCTTGACCAGAACCCCGGCGCGCCGGTGATCGCGGCAATGATGGTCTATGACAAGCCGCCGTTTGCCGTCATAGGGCGCACGTCGCTGGGCATCAGCGATCCGAAGTCGCTGGAAGGCAAGGTTCTGGGTGCGCCGCCGCCCGATGGGGCCTGGGCGCAGTTTCCCATCTTTGCGGCTGAAAACGGCCTCGACATGGCAGCGATCACCGTCGAGCCGGTCGGTTTTCCGACGCGCGAACCGATGCTGGCCGAAGGCAACGTTGCTGCGATCACCGGCTTTTCGTTCACGTCCACCCTGAACGCCGAACGTCTTGGCGTGCCCGCGGATGACCTCGTGACCATGCTCATGGCCGACTACGGCGTCGACCTCTATGGCAATGCGGTCATTGTGAACACCGACTTTGCCGCCGCCAACCCCGAGGTGATTACGTCCTTCCTGGCCGCCGTGGCGGAGGGCTGGAAGGACGCCATAGCCGACCCGGCTGCCGTCATGCCGATGCTGATGGAACGCAACCCCGCAGCGGACGCCGAACTGGAACAGCGCCGGCTGGAACTGTCGATCCGCGACAACGTCGACACCGACTGGGTCAAGGCCAACGGCTTTGGCGTCATCGACGACGCGCGCATGGCCAGTAGTCTGGACCAAATCGCCACGACATATGAATTCACGACGCCGCCCGACGCCGCGTTGTATTTCACCGATGCCTACCTGCCCGAAGGCGGCTTCAAGCTGGCAGAATAGGCGTGAGCAACCTCATCGACATCAAGGGGGTGCGGCACGCCTACCGCACCGCTTCCGGTCCGTTGCCGGTGCTGGACGGCCTTGAACTGAGCGTGCCGGAAGGCGGCTTCGTCGCCGTTGTCGGGCCGTCCGGTTGCGGCAAGTCCACGTTGACCCGACTTGTGGCGGGGTTGCTGATCCCGGACGCCGGCACGGTCGAGGTGCACGGTTCACGCATCACCGGCCCGCGCAGCAACGTCGGCATGGCGTTCCAGAACCCCGTGCTGCTGGAATGGCGCACGATCCTGCAGAACGTCATGCTGCCGCTGGAAATCGTGCCAAGCAAGCTGACGAAAGCACAGGGCGAGGCGCGCGCGCGCAAGTTGCTGGCGCTGGTGGGACTGGAGGGGTTCGAGGGCAAGCGCCCCTCGGAGCTGTCGGGCGGGATGAAGCAGCGGGCGTCGCTGTGCCGCGCGCTGATCCACCAGCCCGAGGTGCTGATCCTGGACGAACCTTTCGGCGCGCTGGACGCCTTTACCCGCGAAGACCTGTGGCAGACGATGCACAGGGTCAAGGCAGAAGAGCCGTTCACCGGCGTGCTGATCACCCACGATCTGCGCGAATCGATCTTTCTGGCCGATCAGGTCGTTGTGCTGTCGGGGCGGCCCGCGCGGACGCAATTCGTCATGGATGTCCCGAACACCGGCCTGCGGACGCTGGACGACCTTTATACCTCCATCGCCGCCGAACGACTAAACATCCTGCGTCATCAAATCGAAGTGGCCCAAGGCCGGGTCGCCGCATGAAGGCGCGTCAGATCTTCGTCCCGCTAGCCGCCGTCGCGATCTTTCTGCTGCTGTGGGAGGCGCTGGTCTGGGTCATGGGATGGCCGAACTACAAGATGGCCAGCCCGTCCGACTTGATCCCCGCCTATGAGAAATACTGGAATCTGTTACTTGTCATGGGCTGGCAGACCCTGTGGCGGACCATCGTGGGTCTTGTTCTGGCAGTGGTCTTTGGCACGGCCCTGGGCATGGTCATGGGCTTTTCGCGCACGATGCGCGATGCGCTGTATCCCCTGCTGGTCGGCTTCAACGCTGTCCCAAAGGCGACCGTCGTGCCGATCGTGGCGCTGATGTTCGTCGGCTGGCACGATTTCAACACGGTGCTGATCGCCTTCATCATCAGCTTCTTTCCTATCGCGGTATCAGTCAGCATCGGCCTGTCCACGCTGGAACCGGAATACCGCGACATTTTGCGCAGCCTTGGTGCATCGCAATCGACCATCTTCTGGAAGATCGCGCTGCCCAAGACCCTGCCGGAATTCTTCGGCGCGCTGAAGGTGTCCGTCACGCTCGCCTTCATCGGAACCAACCTGATGGAGATCGTCTCGCCACACGGGCGCGGCCTTGGCGCGCTGTTCGATTCGGGCAAGACCAATTCGGACTACCCGCTGATGTTCGCGGTTCTGATCGCCTTGGCGTTCCTTGGCATCGTCTTGTATTATATCGTCGTGGCATTGGAAAAGATCTTTGCCGGCTGGGCCGACCGGACCGTCTAGGCTTCTCCCGGACGGGTCAGGCTGAACACTTCGGTCACCGTGGCAAAATCGCGGTAGCCAAGGCGCGACACCGGGTTGAACCGCAGCACGTCGAAAATGCCGGCGTGGATGCAGTCGTCGGACAGGCGGATGCCAGTCACCTCGCCCAGCACCATGAAATTGTGGTCACCCTCCAGGGTCACGATCTGGGTCATGCGACATTCCAGCGTGGCCGGGCTGGCGGCAACGAAGCCGCAGTCGATGGTCTCGCACTGCGCTTTCTCAAGCCCGGTCAGGTCGAACTCGTCGGTCTCCTTCCCCCACGGGCCGGAGCTTTGGTTCATCGCGTCGCGCAGGGCGTGGCTGACGACGTTGACCGCAAAAACGCCCGTCTCGCGGATGTTGGACACGGAGTCCTTGGTGCCGTCGCGGTCGGGCTTGGCCCCGGTCGAGGCGAACATGACCTGCGGCGGGAAATAACTGACCGCGTTGAAGAATGAATAGGGGGCAAGGTTGTCGGACCCGTCCGCACCCCGCGACGAAATCCAGCCGATCGGGCGAGGCGTCACGATGGCGTTGAACGGGTTGTGGGGCAGGCCGTGGCCGGCCCCCGTCTTGCGGTCTGGGCGATAGAACATGGTCGCGATCCCTTTTATCCGGTCGGGCCAACAGCTAGCGTGCGGCGACGGGCCGGACCAGAGAGAAGACGCGCACAGCATGGATATCACGACCGCACGGGAAAAGCCCGATGACTGGTGGGAGGTCGAGGCGCTGTACGATACCTGTTTCGCCCCCGGTCGCACCGCACTGTCGTCCTACCGCCTGCGCGACGGCGTCGATCCGATCGAACAGCTTTGCATCGTGGCGCGCGACGGTCAGGGGCAGGTGGCCGGCGCGATCCGCAACTGGCCGGTGCGGGTCGGCGATGCGCAGGTGATCCTGCTGGGCCCCGTGGCGGTCCACCCCACCCATCAGGGTGAAGGCATCGCCGCACTATTGATCTGGCGCTGTCTGGAGGTCGCGGCCAAGGGCGGCTGGCCGCGCATCATGCTTGTGGGTGACGCGCCCTACTACAGCCGCTTCGGGTTCGAAAAGCTGGAGGGCGTCATCATGCCGCCGCCGACAAACCCGGACCGGGTGCTGGGCATCGCCCTGCGCAAGGGCGGTTGGGACGGGGTCACGGGGCACGTCACGCGCGCTCACGATTGAAATGCACGCCGTCCTGCATATGTTCAAGCAAAGCAGCCACGCAGGTTCTCGATGAAGACGCACACCGCCGACGCCACCGATCCGGCTCCGCTGTCGGACGCCGACCGTGCCCGCATCGCCGCATTGGCCGACCGACAGCGTCGTGCGAACGGTCTGCTGATGCGGGCCATCAATTTCGTCGGCACGCAGGTCGAGGATACGCTGAAGCTGCTGCCCAAGGGTGCGCGGGCGCAGATCGATACGGCCGCACGATCCGCCCTGACGCAAAGTTACGAGGTCGCGTCGCGGTCCCGCGAGGGCGCGTGGGGGCAGGCCGTCAACACCGACCGCATGCACAAAGTCATGGCGACCCTGTCGGGTGCCATCGGCGGTTTCGGAGGTCTGCCCACGGCGCTGGCCGAATTGCCGGTGGCCACGACGATGATCTTTCGCGCGGTGCAGGGGGTCGCGGCGCAATACGGCGAAGACCCGCTTGACCCCGAAACGCGGCTACAGGCCTTGGCGGTCTTTGGTGCTGGCGGCGACAGCAGGGACGGTGTGGACACCTCGTTCCTTGGTGCGCGGCTTGGGCTGTCGGGGGCTGCGGTGCACGGCCTGATCGCCCGCGTGGCTCCTCGTTTTGCGACTGTGCTGACGCAAAAGCTGGCGACGCAGGCCGTGCCGATCCTGGGTGCCGCTGCCGGCGCGGGCACGAATTATGCTTTCACCCAGTATTACGTCGAGATGGCGCATGTCCATTTCGGCCTGCGCCAACTGGCCCGCACACATGGCGAAGATGCGGTCCTCGACATCTTTCACGCGGCCTTGGTCAACCGTCAGGTCACCGCGCGCGACGCCTGATGGTTGGCGACCAGCCAGGCGTTTATCATTTCCCGGATGTCCTGTTCGCCGGATGCCAGCGCATCCGTCACCGCCTGGCCCGCAGCCAGTAGATCAACCTGTCGCAGCAGGTGCTTGACTGGCCCGACTGAGGCAGGACGCATCGACAGGCTGCGGAATCCGATGGCCGACAGGACCAATGCCTCCAGCGGACGGCCCGCATCCTCGCCGCAAAACGACACCGGCGTGCCGACCGCGTCGCAGCGTCGCACGACCATCTGCAGGAACGCCAGAAAGCTGCCGTTCAGCGTGTCGTAACGACGGCGCACCAACTCGTTTTCCCGGTCGGCGGCATAGAAGAACTGCTTGAGGTCGTTGCCGCCCACGGAAATGAAATCGACCTCTCGAAAGAAAGCTTCCGGCGCGTAGGCGAGCGATGGCGTTTCCAGCATCGCGCCGACCTCCAGCGTTGATGGCAGCGGGTTGCCCAGCTTCGTCTCGCGGGCGATGACCTTGTCGAGTTCTGCCCGCGCGGCGTGAAATTCGCCGTGCAGCGTGATGAACGGGAACATGACCGCCAGCGGCCCGCCGTTCGCCGCCCGGATCAGCGCCTGCAACTGCATCCGCAGGATGCCCGGCTTGTCGAGGCCCACGCGGATCGCGCGCCAGCCCATCGCCGGGTTCGGTTCGTCGTTCGCCTTCATGTAGGGCAGGACCTTGTCGGACCCGATGTCCAGCGTGCGGAACGCCACGCGCTTGCCATGTGCGGCCCCCATCACGCGCGCATAGAGTGCGGACAATTCCTGTCGCTTGGGCATCTGGCTGCGGATGAGGAACTGCAACTCCGTCCGGAACAGCCCCACTCCTTCCGCGCCCGAAGACGGAAGCGACGGCAGGTCGGCCATCAGACCGGCGTTCATGTGCAGCGCCACCGTCGTGCCGCAGATCCCCGTCGCCGGAAGCTCGCGCAGGCTGGCATAGCGTTCCTGCGCCCGCGTCTGCATCGCCAGCTTGTCGCCGAAGGCCGCCTTGACGCTGTCATCGGGACGCAGGTGAACGACGCCCTGTTCGCCGTCGACAAGGATCGCGTCGCCATTCAGCGCCTCGGTCGTGATCCCCTTGGCGTTGATGACCAGCGGAATAGCCCAGGCCCGCGCGACGATGGTGGCATGTGACCCGACCGAGCCTTCTTCCAGCACGATGCCGCGCAGGGCCTTGCCGTAATCCAGCAATTCGCCCGGTCCGATGTTCTTGGCGATCAGGATCGGGTTCTCTGGCATTTCCGCGCCGGTGTTCTTGCCCTGGCCGGTCAGGATCCGCAGCAGGCGATTGGACAGATCGTCCAGGTCGTGCAGCCGCTCGCGCATGTAGGCGTCCTCGGCCTGCCCCAGACGACTGCGCGCCAGCGATTGTTCCTTCTCGACCGCCGCCTCGGCCGACAGGCCGTTGATGACGTCCGCTTCCATCCGGCGCATCCAGCTGCGCGAATTTGCGAACATGCGGTAGGCCTCGAAGACCTCGACCTGATCCGGTGTCATCGCCCGGCTGCCGCTGAGCAGATCGTCCACGGTCACGCGCAGGGTTTCCACGGCACCGCGCAGACGGTCGAGTTCCTTGTCCGGATCGTCGGAAATCGGGTTCGTCACCACAACACGCGGCTCATGCAGATAGACGTTGCCGGCGCTCGCACCCTCCTGGGCGATCGTGCCGCGGAACATGACCGGCTGCTGGTGACGGGCCGAGAGCGCGGCCCCTTCACCGACGAAAGCGCCCAGTTCCGTCATCTCGGCCAGAACCATCGCCACCACTTCGAGTGCATAGACCTCGTCCGGCGTGAATTCCCGGGCGTCCTTGGACTGAACGACCAGCACGCCAAGCGCGTCGCCCAACCGCTGGATCGGCACGCCGCAGAACGAGGAATAGCGCTCTTCTCCGGTCTCGGGCATGTAGCGAAAACCGTGGGTGGCTGGCGCATCCGCGGCATTGACGACGCGGCGGGTGCGGGCGACCCGGCCCACCAGACCCTCACCCAGCCGCATTCGCGTCTTGTGAACGGATTCGGCCTGCAAGCCTTCGGTCGCGCACAGCTCCAGTGTGTCGGCGTCGCGGAACAGGTAGATCGAGCAAACTTCGGTTTGCATGGACGATGCGATCAGCTCGACGATCCGGTCCAGTCGTTCCTGACCGGCCGAATCCTCTGCCAGAGCCCGACGCAACCGACCCAGCAGCTTGCGGCTTTCTGTTTCGATCCTGTCGCTCATGTATCCCCCGCCACGTCCTTCTTCTCCTTTAGGGTGTTTTACCCTGGAAGGGGAGTGCGAATGCGCGACCGTCCTTCCGCGCGCCCTGCGCCTTGGCAGGAATTCGTAATTCTGCGTGCCTGTTAGCTGGATATTTACGCCACCTGTCGCAGTAAGAGGCTACACGCCACCTTCAAGGAATATCGCCATGCTCTGCCGCTTCTTCGTCTTGCTTGGGCTCATCGCATTCACCGGCGCGGCCCACGCCGCAAATTGGGGATATGACGGGGCGCACGGTCCCGATCACTGGGCAGAGTTGTCCGGCGACAACGCCATCTGCGCATCGGGACGCTTTCAGTCGCCGTTCAATATCGTACCCGACATCGAAGCCGACATGGCGGCGCTCGACATTCATTATGGCAGTCGTCCGGTCGAGGTGACGAACAACGGGCATACCCTCGTGACGGCCGGTGGCCCGGAGGATCATGTCGGGATCGGTGGCGTGGACTGGAAACTGCTGCAATTCCACTTTCACACGCCAAGCGAATACATGATCGACGGCCAATCCTTTCCGATGGAGGTGCATTTCGTCCATCAGGCCGCCGATGGTCGCCTGGCGGTCATCGGTGCCATGATCGCGGAAGGACCGGCCAATCCCGCGATCGCGGAGCTTTGGAACGTGGCACCCTACGATCACGACGTCACCAACGGCGGTGCGGCACTGATCTCCTTGCGCGACCTGTTGCCCGATAATCAAGAATACATGCGGTTCATGGGGTCGCTCACGACGTCGCCCTGCACCGAAGGGATTAACTGGCACATGCTGATGACCCCGATCACCGCTTCCGCCGAGCAGATCGCGGCGTTCCGGTCAGTCTTTCCCAACAACGCCCGCCCGATCCAGCCCCGCAACGGCCGGCTGGTCGTGGCTGAGCACTAGAGGTCGGCTGGCTGGTCGGCGCGGTCGATCAGCCAGCCTTTTCCAGACCGAAAGCGTCATGAAGCGCCTGCACGGCCAGTTCCATGTACTTGCGGTCGATCAGGACGCTGATCTTGATCTCGGAGGTGGTGATGACCTTGATGTTCACGCCCTCGTCGCGCAGAACCGCGAACATCTTGGCGGCGACGCCCGCGTGGCTGCGCATCCCGATGCCGACGATGCTGACCTTGGCGACGCCTTCGTCTGCGACCAGATCGTGAAAGTTGATCGTCCCGGCGGCCTTGGCGTCTTCCATGGCCTTCTGCGCGCGCATCACCTGATCCACGGGGCAGGAAAAGGTCATGTCGGTGCGACCTTCCTCGGAAATGTTCTGCACGATCATGTCGACGTTCACGCCCGCATCCGCGAGCGGGCCAAAGATCGCGGCCGCGATGCCGGGTCTATCGGCGACCGAGATCAGCGTCATCTTCGCCTCGTCACGGGAATAGGCCACACCGGCCACGACATTGCTTTCCATGATGTCCTCCTCGGCGCACACCAGCGTGCCCGCATTGTCTGATGGTTCATCGAACGACGACAGCACCCGCAGCTTGACGCCAAAGCGCATGGCGAGTTCCACCGACCGGGTCTGCAGGACCTTCGCACCCAGTGACGCCAGTTCCAGCATCTCTTCAAAGGCGATGCGGTCCAGCTTGCGGGCGCGGCGCACGATGCGGGGGTCGGTGGTATAGACGCCGTCGACGTCGGTATAGATGTCGCAGCGTTCCGCGCCGAAGGCTGCGGCAAAGGCGACTGCGGTGGTGTCCGACCCACCCCGGCCCAGCGTCGTGATCCGGCCTTCCGCGCTGACACCCTGAAAGCCTGCCACGACGGCGACCTTCATGCCTTGGGCGAATTTCGCCATGATGTTGTCGGTCGGGATCGCGTCGATCCGCGCATTGGCATGAGCGGACGTGGTCTGCACCGGCACCTGCCAGCCCTGCCAGCTGCGCGCCGGAATATCCATTTCCTGCAACCGCAGCGCCATCAGGCCGGCGGTCACATTTTCGCCGCTGGAGGTCACCGCATCGTATTCGCGCGCGTCGTAAAGCGGCGAGGTCTCGTTGACCCAGCCGACCAGTTCATTGGTCTTGCCCGACATCGCGGAGACCACGACGATCACGTCGTACCCGTTCGCCACCTCAAGCGCGACGCGCTTGGACGCACGGGAAATCCGGTCGATGTTGGCGACCGATGTGCCGCCGAATTTCATCACGAGTATGGGCATGACGCGTCCCTTGTCTGTCTGCGCCGCCCTTTACGCGACGTTGCATCCAAGGGCAATCCATCCGCAAACCGGCTCGGTCTTCTTCTGGTCGAAAATATCTCGGCGCGCGGCGGGGGCGGCACCCCCTTCAACCCTGGCCGGCTTAGAACGGGTGGTCCTGCCCGAAGTCCCGCGCCATCTGCGCCACGGACGCGGGGTCGGCCACGTCCAGCCGCAGCATGTCCGCCGTGGATGCCGCACGGTGCGTGCCGGTCACCGCATCGCCGCGGTGGCGGCAGGCGTCGAACATGGCGCGGCCGATGCCCCGGTTGGCACCGGTGATGAGGGTTGTCATGGGACAGCTTTCCTAATTTGTGCGCCGGCGCGGCACGAAGGGCAGCGGCAGCACGGGGATGTCGTCGGCGATCAGGTCGCGCACCTCGGCTCCGTTCGCCTGGCCGATGATCGGGCGTTCCGGCGCGCGGCCCTCGTGGATCGCGCGGGCCTCCTGCGCAAATCCGGTGCCGACGTCGTCGGAGGTCGCCTCCACATGGGCGCGGAATTTCTCCAGCGGCGTCGGCTCGGGCTTCGGGGTCGTGACGGAGGGGGCCATGACCGACTTCGTCACTCGCGCCGAACCGCAGGTCATGCAGGCCAGTTGCCCCGCGTCCGACAGCACCTGATAGGCGTCGGCGGACCGGAACCAGCTGTCGAAGCGGTGGGCGTTGGCGCAGGTCAGGGTATAGCGGATCAAGGTGCGATGTCCGATGCGGGATGGACCGAAGATAAGCCGTGCCGTGCCGGATGCAACCGCCTAGAGGTCCGAGGGATCGAAGGCTTCGACGATGCGGCGCAGGGCCGGTTCCGCAATCTTGGTCGCCGCCTTGTGCGGGGGAAACCAGCGCCGCTTGCGTTGCAGCCGTTCCGGCCAGTCGCTGGACACTTCCAGCACCTCCAGAGGGTAGACCATCACGACGACTGGTGTCGTGCGGTGCGACAGCGGCTTCACGTAAGAATAGACGCCAAGGCAACGATCCACGGCGTTCCCGGTCAGGCCAGCTTCCTCCCAGGCTTCGGTCGCCGCCGCCTCGGCCGGGGTCTGCTTGTGCATCGGCCAACCCTTGGGCACGATCCAGCGCTTCGTGCGCCGCGAGGTGATCAGGCAGACCTCGACCTTTCCTGCCGGATCGCGTCGCCAGCACAGGGCCGCGAATTGCCCGCGCACGGCTGTCTTGGCACCCCGCAGCTTCAGCGGCAGCTGTCCGCGCGGGGCTGTCGGGGGGGTGGCGTCGGCTGGCAAAGGTCTTGTATCCCGTGGCTATGCCTGCCGTGGTCCCACACACCCACGACGTCCGCAAGACGCAAACCCGACCGTGGTTCATCGGGTCGGAAATTTATCGCCATTCGTCCTACGGCCCGTTCCATCCCCTGCGGGTGCCACGCGTCTCGACCGTGATGGACCTGTGCCGGGCAATGGGCTGGATCGCGCCCGGACAGTTCGTGACCTCGCCCCGCGCCAAGCCCGCGGCACTGATGTCATTTCATACGCCCGACTATGTCGCCGCCCTGCAACGGGCCGAAGCGACGCAGACCGTGACCGATATGGACCGCGCGCGTCACGGCCTTGGCACCGCGAACAACCCGGTCTTCCCCGAAATGTATCGCCGTCCCGCGACCTCTGCCGGGGCCGCGATGCTGGCGGGCGAATTGCTGCGTTCCACCGGTACGGTCTTTACCCCGGCGGGTGGCACACATCACGGGTTCCCGGATCGGGCCGGGGGCTTTTGCTATCTCAACGACCCCGTTCTTGGCATCCAGTCGCTGCGCCGCAACGGGGCCCTGCGGATCGCCTATGTCGACATTGATGCGCATCATTGCGACGGGGTGGACCATGCCTTTCGCGACGATCCGGACACGTTGCTGATCTCGACCCACGAAATCGGCCGGTGGCCGCGCACCGGTGCGCTGGACGACGCAGGTGTCGGCAACGTGCTCAACGTGCCGCTGCTGGCGGGCGCTGTCGATGACGACATGGCGCTGGTTCGCGACGCGGTGATCCTGCCGGCACTGGCCTTGTTCCGTCCTGACGCGATCGTGCTGCAATGCGGGGCCGACGCGGTAGCCGAAGACCCGCAATCGCGCCTGACCCTGTCGAACAACGCCCATTGGGATATCCTGCGCGCGGTGCGTCCGCTTGCGACGCGGCTGATGGTGCTGGGCGGCGGCGGCTACAATCCGTGGAGCGTTGGTCGTCTCTGGTCAGGGAACTGGGCGATTCTGAACGATTTGCCGATCCCCGTCGTGCTGCCGCCCGCAGCACAGGCCGTGCTGGCCGCCCTGCGGTGGGAGGGGCAGCGCCGGATCACCCAACCGCCCGCCCACTGGATCACGACGCTGCGCGATGTGCCGCGCCAGGGTCCGATCCTCGATGCGACGCGCCATGCCTGCGATCACCTTGCCGCAAGGCTGATTTCATGGACCTGATACACCCTTGCGATGTGCGGGTCCGCGCGGGATAGTCCGCCAGACCGAACCGGAGCCATCCCGATGAAAGCCGTCATCACAGCCCTCTGCCTTCTGATCGGCACCGCTGCGCAGGCACAGGACCTTACGATCTTTGCCGCGGCGTCGTTGAAGGAACCGTTGGACCAGCTTTTGCTGACCCAACCCGGCGTCGTTGTCAGCTATGGCGGCAGCGGGATGCTGGCACAGCAGGTCATCGCGGGGGCACCTGCCGATCTGGTCTTTCTCGCGCATCCCGACTGGATGCAGGCGATGGACGATGCAGGCGTCCTGACCCCCGGCAGCCGCATCGACCTGCTCGGCAACCAGATCGTGCTTGTCGCGCCGGCGGGAACAGACGCATTCGCCCTGACGCCCGAGGCGTTGACCCGCGCGCTGGGTTCGGAGGGCCGACTGGCCATCGGCATGACGACCTCGGTGCCCGCTGGCCTCTATGGGCGCGCGGCGCTGGAAAGCCTCGGCCTATGGGACGCGGTGAAGGATCGTCTGGCCGAGGTCGACAACGTCCGCGCCGCCCTGACCCTGACCGAAAGAGGCGAGACGCCGCTTGGCCTTGTTTACCGGACCGATGCCCGGGTCACGCCGAATGTAGGCATCGTCGCGACCTTTCCCGACGCCAGCAACGAACCGATCCTCTATCAGGCCGCGACCGTTGCGGGCGGCGATCCTGCCGCCGAGGATCTGCTGGACCTGCTGGCCTCGCCCGAGGGGCAGGCGACCTTTGCCGCCGCAGGTTTCGTGCCGCTGGCCGCCCCCTGATGGAACTCGACGCCGCTGCCTGGGCCGCTATCGCGCTGTCGTTGCGCGTGGCAACCGTGGCCACGTTGGTCAGCTTGCCGATCGCCATTGCGGTCGCCTGGCTGCTGGCGCGCAAGCGGTTCTGGGGGCGCGGATTGCTGAATGGCCTCGTCCATCTGCCGCTGGTGCTGCCGCCCGTTGTCACCGGCTACCTGCTGCTGCTGGCATTCGGCACGCAGGGCCCCATCGGCGGCGTCCTGCGTGACGTCTTTGGCATCACGCTCGCCTTTCGCTGGACCGGTGCCGTGCTGGCGGCGGCGATCATGGCCTTTCCGTTGACCGTGCGCGCGATCCGCCTGGGATTCGAGGCAGTGCCGGCCGGGCTGGAGGACGCCGCCAGCACACTTGGCGCGTCCCGCATCCGCGTCTTCGGCACCGTGACCTTGCCGCTGATCGCCCCCGCCGTGCTGGCCGGCGCCGTGCTGGGGTTCGCCAAGGCGCTGGGCGAATTCGGTGCGACCATCACCTTCGTCGCAGCGATCCCCGGCCAGACGCAGACGATCCCGTCGGCGATCTACGGTTTGTTGCAGGTGCCGGGGCAGACGGGCGCAGTCGCGTCCCTGGTGCTGGTTTCCATCGCGCTGGCGATGGGTACGCTGGCCCTGGCGGAATGGCTGTCGCGACGCATGGCGGCGCGGATCGCCGGATGATCGACGTGGACATCCGCAAGCGATTGGGGGCGTTCAGCCTTGATGCGGCCTTCACCGCGCCTGCTGGTGTGACGGCAATCTTTGGGCGCTCGGGCTCGGGCAAGTCGTCGCTGATCAATTGCATCGCGGGGCTCATGCAGCCCGACGCGGGCCATGTGCGGATAGGCGGCGCGGACTTGACGGGCCGGCCGGTCCATCGTCGGCGTATCGGCTATGTCTTTCAGGATGCCCGCCTGTTCCCGCACCTGGACGTCGCGCAGAACCTGGCCTTTGGCGGCACCCACGACCGTGCCGCGGTGATCGCCATGCTGGGCCTCGGCGATCTGCTGGACCGGCGCCCTGCGACCCTGTCCGGCGGCGAGAAATCCCGCGTCGCCATCGGACGTGCCCTCATGTCGCGCCCGCAGCTATTGCTGATGGATGAACCGCTTGCGTCCCTCGATGGACCCCGCAAGGCCGAGGTGCTGGGCTACCTCGAACGTCTCTGCGCCACCACGCAGGTCCCGGTGATCTACGTCAGTCATGCGATGTCAGAGGTCGCGCGGCTTGCCACGACCCTCGTGCTGATCGAAGACGGCCGCGTCACGCGCGCGGGGCCGCTGGATGACATCCTGTCGGACCCCGCCGCCGTGCCGCTGGTCGGCGTCAGAGACGCGGGCGCCGTTCTGACCGGCACCATTCGGGGCATCAACGCCGCCGACGGTCTGACCGAAGTGGCCCTGTCCGCCGGTCGACTGATCCTGCCCGGGCGGCTGGGAGCAATGGGTGCGCGGGTGCGGCTTCGCATCCCGGCGCAGGACGTGATCCTGTCGACGGGGCGGCCCGTGGGACTGTCCGCGCTGAACGTCCTGCGCTGCACCATCGCGGGGCTCGAGATCGGGCAGGGACCGGGCGTCGCCGTCTCGCTGATATCGGGGACCGACCGGCTGCTGGCGCGGATCACGCGGCGGTCTGCGGCGCAGATGGGGCTGACAGAAGGGCAAGAGATCTACGCTATTCTGAAAGCGACGGCCCTGGCCCCGCAGGATATCGGCTGGGGGCAATGATCCGGCCGTGCATCATCGTCATGGGCGTGTCCGGCTGCGGCAAGTCACGGATTGGCGCGGCCTTGGCGAAAGGACTGGTCCTGCGGTTCCTTGACGGCGACAGCCTGCATCCGCCCTCCAATATCGCCAAGATGTCACGGGGCGAGGCACTGAACGATGCCGACCGCGCGCCCTGGCTCGATGCTGTCGGCGCGGCGCTGGGGACGCAGGCCGATGTGATCGCCTGTTCGGCACTGAAACGTGCTTACCGTGACCGGATCAGGGCGCAGGCCCCCAACACCGTCTTCGTCCACCTCGCCGGGACCCGCGCTGTGCTGGCGACCCGCGTTGCCAGCCGCCCCGGTCACTTCATGCCGCCTGCCTTGCTGGACAGTCAGCTGGCGACGCTGGAACGATTGCAACCGGACGAGGCGGCGATCGTCGTTGATCTGGCCCAGACGCCTGCCCAGATCGTGCGGCAGATCATTACAACGGGTCGGTTCGGAACAGCGTGACCTTCAGCCCGCCGTGCGGCACCTGCAAGCGGTCGGGTGTGAAGGGCAGGGCCGTCGCCTTGGCCAATCCGGGTTCGCTTGTCACCAAACCAACACGCCAGCCGCGAAAGCGGTCCTTCAACGTGGCTCCCAGCGCCCCGTAAAGGGGGAACAACAGGTTGCGATTTCCGATCCGCGCGCCGTAGGGCGGGTTCACCATGACCAATCCCGGCAGCCCGGCGGGGCGGGGCAGGTCGCTGATCGCGTGATGGGCAAAGGTGACGTTGTCGCCGACGCCGGCGCGTTCGGCGTTCGCCGTGGCACTGCGCACCGCCCCGGTGTCGCGGTCGGAACCGTAAAAGCGCAAGTCGGTGTCGCGCGGCCCGGCATGGCGCAGGGCGGCGAAGGCCGTTTTATCGAAACCTGCCAGTTGCATGAAGGCGAAATCGCGGCTGCGACCCGGTTGCAGGCCCAGCGCGATTTCGGCCGCCTCGATGACGAAGGTGCCGGACCCGCACATCGGGTCGACCACCGCCTCTGTCCCGGTATAGCCGCAATGGACGAGGAAGAGTGAGGCCAGCGTCTCGCGCATCGGGGCCTTGCCAACGGCTTCCTTGTGGCCCCTTTTGTGCAGGCTTTCGCCCGAGGTATCGACCGACAGCGTGACCGTGTTGTCGTCGATTCGGACCTTCAGCGTGACGGGGGCATCAGGGGCGATGTTGATCCCTGCCTCTTCGCGCAGCGCCGTCTCGATCCGCTGCTGCGCGGCACCGGCGTGATAAATTTTTGACTTGTGGCAAGTGACCTCGACCCGGACCGGCACGTACGGGCGCAGGGTTTCGGTCCAGGGAAACTTGCGCGACCGCTTGTCAAGCTGGGCCAGATGAAACGCGAGGAAGCTGCCGAACCGCGCCAGCACGCGCCCCGCGCCGCGCAACTCAAGATTGGCGCGCCAGACCTCGGGCCAGCCCCCCGTGAACGTGACACCGCCCGGCACCGCCATGGCACCGTCGAATCCGGCGGCCTGCACCTGAGCCAGCAGCAACGGTTCAAGTCCCGGCGGCGCGGTCGCGAAAATCTCGAAAGAGGTGTGGGTCATGGCGCGTCCTAGCGCGAAACGCAGCACGGTGCATCTGCAAAAGGGAACAGTCGCATGTTCCCGGACTCGGGCCGCAGGGTCAGAAGAACATCTCGTCCAGGTCCGACTGCAATCCAACGTCTGCGGCGTTTGCATCCGTGGCGGCGTCGACCCCGAGAACCGCATCGTGAATTTGGCGCTCAATCGCGATGGTGTAGCTGGACCTGAGCGGATCCAGTGCCCTGCGGGTCTCCTCGCTGACGCTGATCGGCGGCCCCTCCGGCGGGATCTTCAGGCGAAGTGACGTTTCGGCGACATCGTTCAGTCTGGCATCGACCTCGCGCAAGGCGCGCGACACGTCGGCAAAAGACAACTGTCCCAGTGCGGCCATCGTATCGCCGAATGTCATCAGATCGACCTCCGCCGCGCCGGCCGGCCCAGCCCCCGAGACCGCGGCGTCGGCTTCGGTATCGAAAACGGTCTGCATGTCGTGGCGCTGCCCCATGCTCAGGGACATCAGGCGAGACGTCGAGGCGACAATGGCCTGGCTGACCTCGCGCAGTTGGCGCGCGATCGCGGCCATCGCAAGACCATCGGCACCTTTTCCCCGCGAGACCAGCGTCGCGTTGATGCCCAGCAGAAGGATGCGATCCTCGATGTCGGACAAGCGACCGGCTGCCTCGACCTTCTTGTCGTATTCCGCGCCCATCAGTGCGAGTTCGGCGTGCAACGAGTCGCCGTGGTCCGCAAGGGCGACGGCGGCCTGCGACAAGCCGGCAAAAGCGTGGCCGGCCGCGGTCGCGGCGTCGGTCAGCCCGCTGTCCGAGAGTGAGCGAAGCGCCGTTTCGGACCGCGATAAGGGCTGCGCCATGGCAGCGATCTGATGTCGCGTCGCCCCGATGTCCGCCAGCAAGGTTGACCGCAGGTCTCGCAACAACGCCTGCGCGACTGCCGAGGCCGCCGTCGCTGTCGGGCTGCCCGCATCACACAGCGCGATGGCACCGATGACATGTTCAAGCCGCTGCCGGATGGCATCGCCGCCTTGCAGGCTGGTCATCGCCCGCACCAGGGCGTCGGCCACATCGCCTGCGGCACCGCCAAAGGTTTCGGCCGCTTGATGCGTCGCATCGCTCTGGCCCAGATGATGCAGCAATATCGGAACCTTGCTTTGGTCCGCCTGCATGGCGTTGACTTGCCCCCCCAGCCCGCGAAGCCGTTCGGATGCTGCCGTAAGCCGGTTGGTTGCCCGCGCCTGAATGTCTTCTAGGGCCGCAAGGTCTTTTTCGGCGTTGCGCAGCAGAACGTGCACCGATTGCGCGAAGGAATCGATGATGCCGCTCTTCGTCTGTACGGCGCTGCTGACGATCCGGGCGTTGAAGGCGATCATCACCGCCACTCGGATATCCCGCCGCAGGTGGCCCAAGACCGCATTCTCGGCGCGCGTCTCGGCTTCGATCCGGGACAGAAGAGCCTGCAACGTCAGAAACTTTTCGCGCGCCCTGTCCATGTCGGCCATGAGCCGGTCGCTTTGCGCCAGCATGGCCAACCGCGCGTCGGGTCTGGTGCTGCATTCCACACCTTTCATCAGGGCACTGGCACTGGCGATGCGGTCGACCTGCCGAAACAGACTGGAGGAGGCGTTCTCGATCGCGGGCTCCAATTGTGCGCACAGGAAGCGCAGCCGTTTCAACAGCACTGTCCTGTCCGATGCTCCGAGTGGGGTCATCATCAGCGGGACGCGACCCTGACGGCCGCCCCGAAGGCATTGATGTCGTCCGCGAATTTCGACAGTGGCACCTTCCGCTCGGCGGCACCCAAGCGAAAGGCTTCTCCGGGCATCCCCCAGACGACGCTGGACGCTTCGTCCTGCACGGCGGTGTCCGCACCGGCCTGCGACATTTCAAGCAGGCCGCGTGCGCCGTCGTCCCCCATGCCGGTCATCAGCAGGCCGAGGGCACCCTGTTCCGCAGCGATCGCAACGGACCTGAACAGCACGTCGACCGATGGCCGGTGGCGCGCCACCTAGGGCCCGTGCATGATTTCGACACGATAGCTGCTGCCATGCCGGCGAATGACCATGTGTTGATTGCCCGGCGCGATCAGGACGGTGCCCGGTTCGGGCCTGTCACCATCGACGGCCTCTCGGACAGAGACGCTGCACAGGCTGTCGAGGCGACGTGCGAAAGCCGCCGTGAATTTTTCTGGCATGTGCTGGACGATCACGATGGGCGGCAGATCGGTCCGCAGGGCGGGCAGGACGCGCGACAGAGCCTCGGTCCCGCCCGTCGACGCGCCGATCGCGATGATCGGTGCCCGCGGCATCTTCCGCAGGCCACCACCCGGGCGCGGCGCTTGGAGAATGACATCGGCTGTCAACTTGGGTTCATGGCCGGCCGGACGGTTCCCCGCGGGCCGGGTATCGCTCTGCGGTGCCGGTGTCGGCGCGTTGTGCGATTTCGTGCCGCGACGGGCCTGGGCTGCGGCGCGCACGGCATCGACGACCTGAATCCGCGCTTCGTTCTGTGACGCCTGGTCGGTCAGGCGCGGTTTGGCGATGACTTCGCAGGCACCAAGTTCCATCGCGCGGAAGGCCAGTTGGGAATTCGCCTCCGTAAAGCTGGAGCAGACGATGACGGGCAACGGGTGCTGCAACATGATCTTTTTCAGAAAGGTCAAACCATCCATGCGCGGCAGTTGCAGGTCCAGCAACAGCACATCAGGCAAATTCTCTTGCATGAATCGCGCCGCGGCGAAGGCGTCGCCGGCCTGGCCAGACACGACGATTCCCGGCGCGCCCCGCAAAAGCTCGCTGAGCAGATGACGCGCGCTTGCACTGTCGTCGACGATCAGAACCTTGATTTCGCGCATGGCGTCATTTCCTTTTGCGGTAGGCACCCGGCGCGATCGGGGTCAGATCCGGATGTTGCACCACCATCGACTCCGAATGGCCGACCACGAAGTAGCCGCCGGGGCGTATCTTGTCGGCGCAGGCCGCGATGACCCGCGCCTGAAGATCGGGTTCGAAGTAGATCAGCACGTTTCGCAAGAAGACGACATCCATGTTGCCTGCAATGCGGAAGGGCTGGACCATCAAATTCAGATTGTGGAAACTGACATGCTTGCGCAACTCGGGCACGATACGCCCGCGCAGATGACCCTCCGGTCCCTTGCCCGCCATGACGTAGGCGGAACGCAAGGGTGCCGGGATCGGTGCGAGTTCCGTAGTGGAATAGACCGCCGTGCGGGCCAACGCGATCACACGTTCTGTGATGTCAGTTCCCAGAATCCTCCACTCCAGCCGCGGATCCAGCCGCGCGGCTTCCGCCAGTTCCATGGCCGCCGACCAGGCCTCTGCCCCGGTCGAGGCCGCAGCACTCCAGAACATGAAGCTGGCGGCGGACTGCTGAAGCGCGGCCGGGATCATGACCTGACGCAGGAGGCGATAATGGGAATCCTCACGGAAGAAGTCGGTCTTGTTGGTCGTCATCTGGTCGATGATATGCGGCAGTTCCGCCGTCAGATGGCCTCCGTCGAAGATGTACCGGAGATAGTCATCCAGCGTGGTCAGGTGCAGTTCGATCAGGCGCCGCCTGAGACGCGATTCGATCATCGGCCGTTTTGCGGCCGGCATCTTGATGCCGGTCTGGGTGTGTACCAGCTGCCTGAATCTGGCCAGTCGGCTGTCCTGCATTTCGATGGTATGGCCCGTCACGACAGGGCCGCATCCGGCACGACATTGCCGTTCAGTTCGTCGATGTCTTCCGCGAACAGGCCGTCGATGTCCAGCAGCGTGACGAAGTGATCATTGCGGCGACCGATCCCGCGCACTGCGGCTGTTTGCCAGTGCAGAAGCTCGGCTTCAGAAAGTGGCTCGGTGACGGCGCCATCAAGTTCCGTGACCTCGATCACGCGGTCGACGCGGACACCGACGGTCAGGTTTCGGTCGTTTCGAACCCCTGCGCGCAGAACGATGACCCTCGTGTCGTCTGTCGGTTCAGTGCCGGGCATGCCCAGCCTTATGCGCAGATCAATCACGGGTACCGACACGCCGTGACGGTCGATCAGACCCAGCAGGGCGGGCGGTGTCCGGGGCAGAGGCGCGATGTCGCCCACCTCCAGGATTTCGAGCACAGGTGCCACGGGCAGCGCGAAATGCGCAGTGCCGAGACAAAAGGTGATGACAGTCGGGTTCTCGGTCATTGCGATATCACCCGGTCAGGCTGCGGATTGGACAGCGCGGATGAATTCCGCGTCAAGCGCATCGTCGGCGGCTTCCATGTCGAAATCATAGCCACCGGCCCGCGGCGCCGCGGCGGACTTCTTGATACCGATCGGCATGTCTCGGTGTCCACCGGCCCTCGCGTCAAGCCGGAAGTAGGCAATGGCGCTGCGCAACGTTTCGGCTTGGGCTGAAAGTTCTTCTGCAGTTGCGCTCAGCTCCTGGCTGGCGGAGGTGTTTTCCTGTGTGACCTTGTCGAGCTGCTGGATCGCGAGGTTCACCTGACCGGCACCGGTTGCAAGCTCGTGGCTGGCGCTGCTGATTTCGCTGACGAGTTGCGCGGTCCTTTCGATGTCGGGCACCAGGGCGTCCAGCATCCGCCCCGCATCTTCCGCTGCGCGGACCGTTTCGGACGATAGTCCCGAAATTTCGCCGGCGGCGGTCTGGCTGCGTTCGGCCAGCTTGCGCACCTCCGAGGCAACGACCGCAAAGCCGCGGCCGTGTTCGCCAGCGCGCGCCGCCTCGACCGCCGCGTTCAACGCCAGCAGATCGGTCTGACGGGCGATTTCCTGGACGATCAGGATGCGGTCGGCAATTGTCTTCATCGCGTCGACGGCGCGGGTCACGGCGGCTCCGCTTGTCCGCGCGTCATTTGCGGACTTCTGGGCAATGGTTTCCGTCAGGTTGGCATTCTCGGCGGTCTGCTTGATGTTCGCGTTCATCTGTTCCATCGAGGCGGAGGCTTCTTCGGTCGCGCTCGCCTGCTCGGTTGCGCCTTGGCTCATCTGGACCGACGTCGCGGCCATTTCCGTGGCCCCGGCGGCGACTTGGCCGGCGCCACTCGATACTTCGCCGACTGTGGTCCGCAGCCGTCTGACCATCTCGCTCTGGCTGCGCAAAAGGTCCGATATCTCGTCGTTGCCGGTGACGGTTGCCAATTCGGTCAGGTCACCTGATGCGACCTTACCGGACAGGCCGATCGCACGGTGCAATCCCCGACTGATCGAAATGGTGATCCAAGTGGCACTGGCGATACCGATCAATACCGCAGCCAACATCAATGAAATCAAAAGGTTGCGCGCTAAAACGTAAGTGGCGGTCGTTTCGTCCGATGCGACCGCCATTGCGGTCAGGTTTCCTTCAGTCAACCCCTCCAAGAGGGCTTCCATCTGTTGCCAAAGGGCCTTTCCGTCCCCGTCGATGACCCGGAAGGCACTAAGATTGTCGCCGGTCCGGGCGCTGGCCATCGCACGATTATTCACGTCGCGCAACCTCGGCATGAGGCTGGCATAGGTCGCCAGATCAGTCTTTCCCTTGTCGGATGCAATGGCACCGAAGGCCTCCAGGATTGCGTCATGGCGACCTCGGCTTTCAGTCATCGTTGCAAGAACGGCATCCCGGGCGGCGGTCGTGTCGGCGATGATGTAGGTGCGTACGTCCCCTTGAATTCGAAGCTGCTCGGACGTCAGCTCTTCGGACAGCCGGACCCTTTCTGCCTCTGTGTGGACGATTCGGTCGAGCTGATTGTTCAACCTCGAGAGGTTGACGATGGACACGATCGTCAGGACCGCCGAGGCCAGGATGATGGTCATGAAGGTTGCGGCAAGTTTCAGTTTGATGGTCAGGCGCATCATGCGGTCTCCGGATGGGGGTGAGTATGAGTCGGGGTCGCCGTATTGGCCGCCGCGCGCGGCGGCTGGCCGGCCATGACGTCGAGCAGGATTGCATTCAGGTCCGGCAGCGTGACGAATTCGCCCTGCCAGCGTCCGACTGCCGCGACATAGCGCGGCGGCCATCGGGTCCCGACGCTGGGGATGTTTTCGAGCGCCGCATCTTCGATGCGCGTGACGGCGTGGACGGCGTCCGCGATGATGCCCACCACGCAATCCTGACCATTGATCGGAAGATCGAGGACCAGAATACGACTGTCGGGGCCGATCAGATGACTGGGCATGCGCAAAGGCACCCGCAGATCGGCCAACGGCACCACTGCGCCACGCACGTTCAGCAGACCGGCGGCAAAATCGGATGCACCGGGCACCCGGGTGATCGCGGTCGGTTCAAGGACCTCTCGCAGACGCGTCGCCTTGACGGCGAGCACCTCGCCCGCAAGGCTAAATGTGACGACATCGCCTGCGATCTCGGATGGGCCGCGTGGCACGGCGGTCATGCCGCCACCTGCCCGGTTTCTGCCAGGACCCGGCCGCGCGCGACCAACTGCGGCACGTCAAGGATCAGCGCGACGGCACCGTCGCCCAGAATGGTGGCACCGGAAAACGACTTCAGCGCCGCATGAAGCGGTGAAAGCTGCTTGATGACTGTCTGGTTCGATCCGATGATGCGATCCACCACGAGGCCGACCCGCCAGTCGCCCGCCGTCACGACAATGACCTTCTGGTGAGAATTGGGCCGTCCGGAGCTGTCCAGCAACGTTCGCAAACGCAGGAAAGGCACAAGGCTGTCGCGAATGTCGAGAAAGGCATTGCCGTTTGTCACGGTCGCATGCGCCGCGGGCAATTCGACGATCTCGTCCACGGCGGCCAGTGGGACGACAAAGCGTTCGCCGCCGACCTCGATCAGCAGCCCGTCGATGATCGCCAGCGTGAGAGGCAGGCGCAACGTCACGGTGGTGCCGTGTCCGGGTTCGCTGGCCACACTCAGGACTCCGCGAAGGGCATCGACGGTCCGATGAACGACGTCCATGCCGACCCCGCGCCCCGACATGTCGGTGATCTGCTCGGCCGTCGAGAAGCCGGGTTCAAGGATGAGCGCGAACAGGGCGTCGTCCGTCAGGTCCGCCGATTCGGAAATCAGGCCGCGCGCGATGTCGCGGCCGCGGATGGCCTGGCGGTCGAGCCCTCGCCCGTCGTCGCTCACGGAAATCAGAACCTCTGCCCCTGCATAGCGCGCGCCGAGCGTGATGGTTCCTGTCGGCGGTTTGCCCATCCGGCGGCGTTCGGCTGCGGGTTCAATGCCGTGATCGGCGGCATTGCGGATGATGTGCATCAGCGGTTCGGTCAACCTCTCCACGACGGTCTTGTCCAATTCCGTCTCTTCGCCTTCGGTCATGAAGACGATGGGCTTTCCAAGCTTTTCGGTCAGATCGTGCGCCAATCGGCGGAACCGGCCGGCGATGGCACCGATCGGCATCATCCGGATCGACATGGTCGTATCCCGCATCGCGGTGACGAGCCGCTGAATATCCTCCGACACTGCGACCAGAGCCGGGTCCTTGGATTGTGCGGCGATGGCCACCAGGCGCGCCTCGGCGATCACGAGTTCGCCGACGCGGTTCATCAAGTCGTCCAGCCGCTCTGCGGGGACACGCATCAAGGCCGCGCCGGTTTTCGGGATGGTCGGCATGGCGTCACCCGAGTGGGCTGTGGTGACATGCGGTATCGACGCGGCCGCCGGCGCGTCGCCGGTATCGTCCTTCTGACCACGGCGGCGCATTTCCAGCGACAGGCCGGTTTCGTGGAACAGGAACACGCCACGCAGGTCTTCTTCGGTAAATGCGCCGGGCAGGATTGCCTGCCATCCGATATAGAACTGCCGGGGATCGATCATCGGCAGAGGCGGCACCCGGTCGATCAGCGCGACGATGCCGGCCGCACCCATCGCGCGCAGGTCATCGAGCACGAGCATGGGGTTGCCACCCAGTTGCAGCGTATCGGGGGCCAGGTAGAACCGAAGCATCCAGTCGTCCATCGCGCCGTCTTGCCCAGACGCCAAGGGTGCAGGTTCGCCGGTCACCTCTGCGACCAGAAAGTGGTTCTTCAGGCGCGACAGGATGACCAATCCATCCCCCACAGGCGTCCCTTCCAGAAGTGCTACGACATGGTCGCGCGCCTCGAGCGCAAGTGAGATCAGCCCAGCATCGGCGGTCTGTCCTTGCGTCCGAAGGTTCTCGAAGGCCGATTCGAACCCGTGAAGGAACGAGGCGATATCGTCCCGGCCAAACATGGCACCGGTGCCCTTGAGCGTGTGCAGATCGCGAAACACGGCATCGATCAGCGCCCGATCGCGGGGACTGTCCTTGAGCGCCAGTAGCCGAGTTTCCAGTGTCTCGACCAGTCCGTCGCACTCGGCGCGGAAGATCGCCAGAGTTTCAGCGTCCATCTGCAATGGTTTCCGGCTCATGACCCGACGACCTTTGCCATGACGCCGAGCAGTTTCGGCGCGTCGAACGGCTTGACGAGCCATCCCAGTGCGCCGGCGTCGCGGGCCCGCTGCTTGAGGTCGGGACTGCTGTCGGTCGACAGAAAGATCACGGGAACGCCCGCGTGGACGGCGGAAGCGCGGAAGGCCTGGCAAAATCCCAGCCCATCGAGGTTGGGCATGTTCTGGTCCGTCAGAACCGCATCCGGCCGAAAGGCCATCGCCTGCGTCAGCGCATCGCGCCCGTCACTTGCAGTGGCGACGGTGTAACCGGCGTTCAAAAGGGTTCGTTCGATCATATGACGCACGGAGGGGGAATCGTCGACGACGAGGATCTTCTTGGTCATCGGGTCCTTCTTTCAGGTTGCAGGCGCTGCGAGCGGCAGCACCTCTTCGAGGCCCATTGCATGCCATGTGGCAACGACGTCGGGGGCGCGGGTGAGTGCGTCGGGAAGCGGGAGCTGAGCCAGTCGGGCCG
>NZ_JBMERN010000032.1:0-42182 GCF_049310965.1 Loktanella sp. DJP18
TGTTGGCGGTCCCCGCCTCCTCTGCCGCGGCAGAGCCGTCCAGCATCCGGGCGATCCGCGCGGGATCGGCCGCGACAGCTGTCACCGTGTCCGAGGATTGCGCCAAGGCGTCATGTGCCACCCGCATTCAGGCCACCCTTTCCATCGCTACGGCGCGAGGCGCGTGCAGCAGGTCGCGCCAGCGGTCGCTGACGGCATCCAGCGTGAAGGCAGGATTGCCCGTCACGGTCGGTCTGTTCGTGCGCCAAGCGGTCAACCGCGCCAGAATCGCGGCGTCGTCAGAGGCATCCAGCAACTGACCGGGGCTGCTCACGACCTCTGCATTCGCGCCGATGGCGTCGTGGGCCAGCACCGGCAGGCCGACGGCCTGCGTCTCGGCCATGACCAGGCCGAATGTTTCGGAGAAATGCGTCTGCGGGTAGAACAGGCACAGCGCCCGGCGCATCTGCGCGATCAACGCGCCGTGCGGCAGCGCGCCAAGAAAGGTGACGCCGTCCGGCACCGGGCCGGTGTCCCACGCCAGATAGCCAGGGTCCGCGACCGCAAGGGTCAACGTCGGGATCGCCGCCCGCGCGGCGCGGAAGCGCGCAAAGACCTGCGACAGCCCCTTGTGCGGTGAACTGGCGAACAGCAGGCGGTCGGGATCGTGCGGCGTGCCGTCAGGGGCCAGTCCCCGTGCAATCGGGTTGTGGATGTGGCTGATCGCAAGCGCCGGCCCATCGGACAGAAAACGGCGCAGCGATGTCGCGTGACTGGCCGAGACGCAGACGACCTCGACCCCCGCGTCCGCCAGCGCCTGCGCCATCGGTCGATTGTGGCGACCGGGGTGAATATGCAGCCAAAGAACGATGCGCGCGTCAGGGTGCGCCTTGCGCAGCTTGCAGGCCACTTTCCAGGCGTTGATGACGACAATGGTCGGGGCGACGCCGGGCGCAAAGGCGTCCTCTAACGGCCGCATCCAGCCAGCGGCGGTGTCCTCTGCAAAAGTCCGTCCGCGCTGGAAATGCACGACGGCGATATCGCGGGACAGGGCGGTCGTGACCCTTAAGACCGTCGCCTCGGTGCCGCCCAGCCCGCCGGCCAGCAGCGCGTCAGGCGCATAGCCGCGCGCGCAGCAGGGATCGACGAGCGCGATCATTCCGCGGCCACGGCGCGTGCAGCACCCCCTTTTGACAGCGCGCGTCCCACAGCGTCACGGGTGGCGTCGGTCATCGGCATGTCGCGCGCCGCCAGATGCGCCGGGTTGCTGACGAAGGCCAGATCGAGGTCCGGCAGGTCCACCGGGACCGGATCGACCCGCCCTTCCGTCCGCCACTGGCGCACCTTGTCCCAGACCATCGCGCGATCGGTCTTGCGCCGCGAACTGTCGTAGTCGGTGTCCTGCGACTGGGTCAGGCTGTCGGATGTCTCGATTTTGGTCAGCAGCAGTTCCTGCACGATCCAGATGATCTCTCCATTGAACATCAGGCGGTTGCGGAATTCGCGATCCTCTTCGATGCAGGGGGCAAAGCCCCCGTTGCGGGCCAGAAGTTCCTGCCGGAACAGGCCCGAGTTGATGTGTGTCCATTCGCCCGGCACCTGCCCGCCCATCTGCATGTTGGGAAACACGTCGTCGAACAGCGACAGGTCGCGCCGGATCGGCACCCGCCGTCCGTCGGGCAACACCAGTTCATGCTGCACCAAAGCGGCGCCGACCTGAAGAACCGACCCCGGCTCATGCCCGACCATCCGCCAGTTCAGACATTCGTGCGCGCCGATGGAGGGCTGCGACAGGATGCGGACCTGATGCAGGACCTTGTCACGATGCGGAATGTCGTCGGAATCGTGGAACGTCACCGCGTCGCCATTGGTCAGAAGCAGACCCGCGTTCTTGGCCTGCGCCGTGCCGACATTCTGCGCCAGACGGACATAGGTAAAACGCGGATCGTCGAAGTGGCGAGCCAGCCGGGCCTGCGTGTCGTCGGTGCCGCCGTCGTCGATGACAGTGACGTGGCACTTCCACCACGACTGGTCGAGCGCTGCGCGCACGGCGGTGTCGATGAGGTGCGCGCGGTTGTGGGTCGGGATGATGATGTCGACGGACAGGTCGGTCATGGTCAGACTCCGGTAGGGGATGTGGTGACGCGCAGGCGGTAGCGGTCCAGCGTGCGGGCGGTGGCCCACGCGGCGGGCAGCGGCAGCAGCAGGGCGGCGACAGCGCCGGTCACGACCCAGCCCTGCGCCAACGCCTGCGGCAGAAGCAGGGCAGCCGCCGTGAACAGCACGAGGCTGGTCGCAGGCACGTGGCCGACGCGATTCGCGGTCCCCGATTTGTCGGTCACGGCAAAGGGCAGCGACCGGCCGATCATCGCCTCGAGCGTGGCGCAGGCCGCCACGGGGGCCAGTGCGATCCGGTGGCAGATGGCAGCGGCGCGGATAGCAGGCCCGGTCCGCACCGGTCTCCCCTGCCCCATCAATCGCGAGGCGATGTCGATCAGCGTCAACCAGACAGAGGCACCGGCCAGCAGGACCAGCGCGTCGCCGCCGCGCCCGGTGGCAAGGCCGACCAGCAGCGCCACCACCGGCAGCAGGGACAGGTTGATCCAGGCCGTCAATTGCGACACGATGGCCGCGCGCTTGCGCCAGCCCAGCCCGCCCTGCCCCGCCAGAAGTGCAGGCGCATGGGCGATCAGCGTCTGCAGATTGCCACTGGCCCAGCGATGCCGCTGGCGTTCAAGGTCGCGCAGCGAGAACGGCAGCAGACCGCGACCGACGATCCGGCCGATGAAGCGGCCGGTAAAGCCCATGCGGCACAGCCGTACGCCAAGGTCCGCGTCTTCTGTGATGGTGCGGCCCGACCAACCGTCGACGGCGCGCAGGGCCTCTACCGAGATGACACAAAGCGTGCCGGTCAGCAGCACAGCCTCGGCCACGTCGGCCATGCGGGCGCTGGTCTGGAAATACTCCGCCAGTTCCGCGTCGATTCCGTCCGCGACCCCGTCACAACCGGAATAGGCCTGCGGAAACTGGACATAGTCCGCGCCGGTCAGGTCCAGCGCCATTGCGGCCTGCGTCAGAAAGCGGGGGCCGACGCTGTAGTCCGCATCGACGGTCACGACATGCGTGGCGTCCGGGCGGGCCACCGACAGCGCGATATTCAACGCGCCGGCCTTGGCCCCCACGACGCCGGTGCGGTGCAGAAACCGAAAGCGATCGCCCAGTCCGTCGCAGACGTCGCGCACCGGCTGCCACAGCGCCGGGTCGGTGGTGTTGTTGTCGATCACGATGACTTCGTAGTCCGCCGCGGGCCAGTCCTGCGCCGCAAGCGCATGCAACGTCGCAGTGACCAGCGCCGGCGGCTCGTTATGGGTTGCGACATGGACCGTGAACACCGGACGCTGTGACATCCGGCCCTGATCGGGGATGCGCAGGTCGCGGCGCGCGGACCAGAACCGCATGCCGAGGCCCGCGACCTGAAGGGTCACCAGCAAGCCGCACAGCAGCGTCACGGGTCCGGGCAGGACCAGAACGCACAAGCAGAATACTGCCACGACGATTGGCAGGACGAACATCGCTATCCTCCACAAGGGGCGACAGAGCATTTCAAGGGAATTAAGGTCGTCTCAATATGTGCGATAAACGCCGAACCCGAGGGTCGGTTCCATCCGACAGGCCGCCAACACCCCCCCGGTTGCGCCAGTTAAGGATGCCACGCGCGGCGACTACCGGCATCAAACTGAATTGATGGATCGGAAATCAGCGTTCCGGGAACCAGGAAGTATCCATCTCGGCATAGCGATCCCGGAAATCCGACATCTCCGCCAGTTCATCCTCGCGCAGGATCTGCAAGCCAGAGCCGTGCCGCAGGATGTAGCCGTCTTCCTCCATCCGGATGAAGGTGCGGCTGATGTAGACATTCGTCAGCCCAAGATAGTCGCCGATCTGGCTCTGCGTGAGCGGCAGGCGAATCGTGTCCGTCATCTTGTGGTTGGTGATCCGCAGGCGCGCGATCAGGTCGAGCAGCATGTAGGCCACGCGTTCCTGCGCCTTCATCCGGCCCATCGCGCGCAGCAGGTCGATGAAGACGACCTGATCGCGCAGACCGATCGACAGCAGCAGCGCCGACAGGCGGGGAGATTCGCGCAGGATGACGTCGAGGGACGATTTCGGAAAAGGGCAGAGGATCACGCTTTCAGCCGTGCGCAACGTCGTGGTGATCCGCTTCAGGGCAATGTCGGGAAAGCCGATGATGTCGCCGGGGTGGTGGATCTTGACGATCTGGCGGCGCCCGTCGGGCAGGTCCGTGTAGCTGAACAGCCAGCCTGTCTTGACCACGAAAAGATCCGTTGCCGTATCGCCGTTCTGATAGATTTCGACACCGTCGTCAAAACCGCGTTCCGTCTTTTCAAGTGAGGCAAGATGGTCCTTGTCGCCTTCGCTGAGCGCAATGTAATGCGACAGCTTTGTCACGAGGCAACTGGAATGGGTGGACATGGCAAACCTTTGGTACGTGTTCAAAGCGCCCTATCGCACCGGCGATGGGCTGGTCGGTCATTGACGGTAGCGTGAGTATATCGGGTTTGGCCAGACCGAAGGCTGATCCCGCCGATTTTCCCGCCGCACGCAGCGCAGCCCCCAAGTGGCGACAACACCGGACTGACCCTGCGGAACCATCCCGCGCAACCGGCGTTTGCACACAGGTTTCAGGCAGACAAGGGACGGAACATGGCTTCGCGCGCGCTCTGGAAGGGTCAGTTGCGACTTTCACTGGTATCCATCCCGGTCGAAATTCATTCGGCGACCAGGACGTCGTCCCGGACGTCGTTCCGACAGATCCACGAACCCAGCGGCAAGCCGGTGAAGTATGAGAAGACCGTCGCGGGCATCGGTCCCATCGATGCGAAGGAGATCGTGAAGGGTTACGATACCGGCGAAGACTCCTTCATACTGATCGACCCGGAGGAGCTGGAGGCGATCCGGCTTGAGACGAAGAAGACATTCGAGATGGTGCAATTCGTGGACGCCTGCGAAATCTCGCCGCTTTATTTTGACAAGCCCTATTACATCGTGCCGACCGACGATCTGGCACAGGATGCGTACCGCGTCATCCGCGATGCACTGCGCACGGCGGGCAAGGTCGGGCTGGGGCAGTTCACCATGCGCGGCAAGGAATATCTGGGTGCCGTCAAACCCTGCGGCGACGGCCTGCTGATGGAAACGTTGCACTACGCGGACGAACTGCGCGACGCCGAACCGCTGTTCAATGACATTGCGGACGACACGTCCGACAAGGACCTGCTGGAGGTCGCGACCGCTCTGATCGACCGCAAGTCCGGGCCATTCGATGCGACCGCCTTCACCGATCACTACGCGGTCGCGCTGCGGGACCTGATTGCCGCCAAGCGCAAGAACAAGAAGACCAAGCACGTCGCGACCGCCGACGACGCGGCACCGCATGGCGAAAACGTCGTCGACCTGATGGCCGCGCTGAAGCAAAGCCTGAAAGGCACGAAAGCTCAGGCGAAAACACCCGCAAAAGGCGGACGCAAGAAGGCGTCCTGACATGGCTCGCACGTCCGACCGCCGAAATTCCGACCCGTTGGCCGACTACAATGCAAAGCGCGACTTTGAGCTGACGCAGGAACCGCGCGGCACGGTGGCGCAGGCCGATGCGCAGGGGTTGCGGTTCAACGTGCAAAAGCACGACGCCCGCCGCCTCCACTACGATTTCCGCCTTGAATGGCAGGGTGTGCTGCTGAGCTGGGCCGTCACGCGCGGCCCCAGCACCGACCCCGGCGAAAAGCGTCTGGCCGTCCGCACAGAAGATCACCCGCTGTCCTACCGCGACTTCGAAGGCACGATCCCCGCCAAGGCCTACGGTGGCGGCACGGTGATGCTGTGGGACGAAGGGCTGTGGCTGCCGGAAAACGACCCCGCAGAGGGGCTGAGGCAAGGCAAGCTGGGCTTTACTTTGCAAGGCCACCGGATGCGGGGAAGCTGGGCGCTGGTCCGCATGAAGTCCAAAGGCGAAAAGCGCGAGAACTGGCTGCTGATCAAGCACCGCGACAGCATGGCCGGCGATGACCCGGATGATCTGACCGAACGCCATGACACCTCTGTCAGCACGGGCCGGACGACGGCGCAAATCGCATCGGGGGCAAAGGCGCGGCCGCCAACCAGACCGGCACCAGTGCAGACCGGCAAGCGTCCGGCCTTTCGTAAACCGCAACTCGCCACCCTGGTCGGCGACGCGCCGACCGGCGACGGTTGGATCTTCGAGACGAAGTTCGACGGCTACCGATGTCTGGCCGCACTCGGCAAGGGGGGTCCGCGCCTGTGGACCCGCAACGGCCACGACTGGACGGACCGCTTCAAGGCGCTTGCGACAGCCTTCGACGACCTGCCCTGCAAGGCCGCCCTGATCGATGGCGAGGTCATGGCCCGGCGCGTCGCAGGGTCCGCCTTTTCGTCTTTGCAGGCCGCGCTGAAGGGTGGGCAGCCACTGGTGTTCTACGCCTTCGACCTGCTGTCGCTGGATGGCAAGGACCTGACGGGACTGCCGCAGACCGATCGCAAGGCAAGACTGGAAAAGCTGCTGGCCGGGGTGGCGGACGATGGGCCGCTGCGGATCAGCACCCATATCGCGGGCAACGGAGCAGAGATCCTCGCCCATGCCTGCAAGACCGGGGCCGAGGGCATCATCGCCAAGCGCGCCGCCGCGACCTACGCAGGGCGGCGCACGACCGACTGGCTGAAACTGAAATGCACGAAGCGGCAGGAGTTCGTGGTCGGCGGCTACTCTCCCTCGGACAAGAAGGGCCGGCCCTTTGCGTCGCTGTTGGTCGGCGAACATACTAAGGACGGCCTGCGCTATCGCGGGCGGGTGGGGACCGGGTTCAAGGAGGCCGATTTCGCCGCATTGACCGCCGCCTTCAAGGGGCGCAAGACCAGTCCCTTTGGCGACGTACCGCAGGACATTGCGTCAGGCGCGCAGTGGGTGTCGCCCAAGGTCGTGATCGAGGTCGATTTCGCGGAATTGACGACAGACGGCCACATCCGCCACGGGGCCTATCTTGGCCAGCGGCACGACAAGGATGCAGCCGATGTGACCTTCGAAGCACCAAAACGCACGCCCGGGTCGGGTAGCGACAAGGTCACGGTCGCAGGCATCGCTGTCAGCAACGCCGACCGCCTGATCTTTCCCGGCACCGCGATCACCAAGGGAGACCTTGCGCACTACTACGACCGCGCGGGCGAACGCCTGCTGGCCATCGCCGGACGGCGGCCCCTGTCCCTGCTGCGCTTGCCCGAGGGGCTGAACGGCGAGCGGTTCTTTCAGAAACACGCCGGCGCGGGGTTCCCCAAGGCGCTGCACCGGATCGAGATTGCGGACAACAGTGGGACGCCGGCGACATATGTCGATGCGACGCGGCCCGCAGCCTTTGTCGCGGCAGCACAGATGGGGACGGTCGAATTTCACATCTGGGGCGCGCGCACCGACCGGCTGGACCGCCCCGACCGGCTGGTCTTCGACCTCGACCCCGACGAAGGGTTGGGATGGGACGACGTGCGGCGGGCCGCCTTCGATCTGCGCGACCTGCTGACGGACATGGAACTTGCCCCCGTGGCCGTCGTGACAGGCGGCAAGGGCGTGCACGTCTGCGTCTGCCTGCGTCGCACGCGGGACTGGGACACGGTCAAGCTTTTCTCCAAGACGCTCGCGCATTTGCTGGCAGAGCGTGAGCCGGACCGCTTTACCGCCACCATGTCGAAGGCAAAGCGCAAGGGTCGCATCTTCATCGACTGGCTGCGCAATGAACGCGGGTCCACGGCCATCGCGCCCTATTCGGTGCGGGCACGCCCCGGCGGCCCGGTCGCGGTTCCGGTCACATGGGAGGAGTTGCATGACGTGGCCGGTGCCGATGCCTTCGACATCGTCGCGGCGACGGCCCGCCTGGATGCGCCCTGCCCCTATCTTGCCGCGCTGTCAGCGCCCCGGTCACTGACCGAGGGGACGATCGACAAGCTTGCGAAATTGATGACCTGACTGCCGCAAACGGGCGGCGCGGTCGTGTATCAGACGATGCCGCTGCTGCCCGGTGCCGCGGCCGGTCGCATCCCGGTCACCTGCGCGCGATAGCCAGAGGCCCGGAACGCGGCGACCGGATCGATGGCACAGCCCTTTTCATGTCGCGCCATGGCCAGAATGGGCTCTACATCCGTGCGGAACGCCGACTTCAGTGCGGACTGCGCCAGCAGCGCGTCGTTCGCGTCCTGTGCCTGCATCAGTGCCGCACGGTCCACCAGAAGCGCCTGCGCGTAGGCGCGCTGCACTTCCATCGCCGAGGACATCAGGCTTTCGATCGGGTCGGTGACGTTGTGGCTTTGGTCCAGCATGTGCATCGGATCGAAGCCAGGCGCGCCGTCCGCATCCACCAGCTCGTTGAAGACCAGAAACAGCCGGTAAGGGTCGATGCTGCCTGTATCCAGATCGTCGTCGCCATACTTGCTGTCATTGAAGTGGAAACCACCCAGTTTGCGCGCATGGACAAGCCGGGACACGATCATCTCGATGTTCACGTTGGGGGCGTGGTGGCCAAGGTCCACAAGGCAGAACGCCCGGTCGCCCAGGTGTTGCGCGATCATCAGGTTGGTGCCCCAGTCCTGCACCACTGTGGAATAAAACGCCGGTTCATACATCTTGTGTTCGGTGAACAGCCGCCAGTCGGCGGGCAGCCCCGCATAGACCTGCGCCGTCGCGTCCAGATAGCGGTCGAACTGCCGCGCGAAATTCACCTGTCCCGGAAAATTCGACCCGTCGCCCACCCAGATCGTCAGCGCCTTCGACCCGATGGCCTGCCCCAGCGCGATGCATTCGAGGTTGTGGTCCACCGCCTGCGCCCGCGTCGCGGCGTCGGTGTGGGACAGCGAACCGAACTTGTAGCTGTGGGCCTGCCCTGCCTGATCCTGAAAAGTGTTGGAATTCATCGCATCGAAGCTCAGCCCGACCTGATCTGCCTTGGCCATCAGGTCGGCGGGGTCGGCCTTGTCCCAGGGGACATGCAGCGACACCGAGGGCGTGGCCCCGGTCAGCTGATGGATCACGCCGCAATCGTCGAGTTTGTCGAAGATGCCGCGCGGCTCTCCGCCGCCCGGAAAGCGCGCAAATCGGGTGCCGCCGGTGCCCACGCCCCAGCTTGGCACGGCCACACCATAGGCGGCCACCTTCGCCTTGATGGCATCGATGTCGACGCCGCGCCGGTCAAGGCGTTCGCCAAGGCTGTCGTAGTCGGCGCGCAGATCGGCCGCGGCACTGGCATTGGCGGCGGTGATGGTGTCCTGATCGATCACGGCGGTCTCCTCCCCCCAAAATTCAGCGCGTGAACGCCTGCACGTTGCCCGCATCCACGTTGATGATGTTGCCCGTCGATTTCGACGACAGGTCCGAAGCGAGAAAATAGGCGGCCTCGGCGATATCTTCCGGGAGGACGGAGCGTTTCAGCATGGACCGCTGGCGATACATCTCCTCCAGCCCGTCCTTGTCGCGTCCATAGGTGCTGGCCCGCTGGTCCAGCCATTCGCCCGACCAGATTTTCGACCCGCGCAAGACCGCATCGGGGTTCACGACATTGACGCGGATGCCGGCCTCGGCCCCTTCCAGCGCCAGACACCGGGCCAAGTGGATTTCCGAAGCCTTGGCCGTGCAATAGGCCGAGGCATTGGGCGAAGCGGCAAGCCCGTTCTTGGACGCGACGAAAACCACAGCGCCGCCCAAGTTCTGCACGCGCATGACCTTGAACGCTTCCCGGCTGACGAGAAAATATCCTGTGGACAGGATCGCCATGTTGCGGTTCCACATCTCGAGCGTCGTGTCCTCGACCGGGGCGGATGACGCGATGCCCGCATTGGACACAAGGATATCGACGCCGCCGAAGGCCACCGCCATGTCGGCATAGGCCGCCGCCACCGCATCCTCATCCGTCACGTCCATCACGACGGTCCGCACGACATCGGCCCCAAAGCGATCCGACAGCACCTTGGCCGTGTCGCCAAGGGCGGCTTCGTCGATGTCGGCCAGCATGACGCAGGCCCCTTCGGACAAATAGCGTTGCGCCGTGGCCGACCCGATGCCGCCTGCCCCGCCGGTGACCAGCGCTACGCGGCCCGCCAATGCCTTCGGTTTCGGCATGCGTTGCAGCTTCGCCTCTTCCAGCAGCCAGTATTCGATGTCGAAGGCTTCCTGTTCGGGCAGGCCCTGATAGGTGCTGACGCCATCCGCGCCGCGCATCACGTTGATCGCGTTGACGTAGAATTCGCCGGAAATGCGGGCCGTCGCCTTGTCCTTGGCGAAGGTGATCATGCCGACACCCGGCACGAGGTAGACGACCGCGTTGGGATCGCGCAGCGCCGGGCTGTCGGGATGCTTGCAGCGGGCATAATAGGCTGCGTAGTCGTCCCGGTAGGCGGCGACAGCGGCCGGCAGGCCCGCAAGCGTGGCATCGACGTCAGGGTGCGCCGGATTGAAATCCACCACCAGCGGGCGGATCTTCGTGCGCAGAAAGTGGTCAGGGCAGGACGTGCCGAGGGCCGCCAGCCGTTCCATGTCCTGCGCGTTCACGAAATCGAGGACGGCATCGCTGTCGTCGAAATGGCCGACCATATGCTGCTGGCCCGACACCATGCCGCGGATCGCGGGCATCAGGCGGGTCGCGGTGGCGTGGCGGTCCGCCTTGGGCAAGCTGTCGTGCCTGACGCCGCCGAAAGCCGGTTTGCCTGTCAGTTGTCCGTCGAACCAGTCCATCGCCTTCTGGATGATGTCCAGAGTCAGAAGATAGCAGGCCTTGGCATCGTCGTCCCAAGTGAACAGCCCGTGGCTTTCCAGCACGACCCCCTTGGCGTCGGGGTTCCGTTCGCAGAAGTCGGACAGCCAAAGGCCGAGTTCGAACCCCGGTTTCTTCCACGGCAACCAGCCGATGACGTCGCCGAAGATCGCTTGCGTCAGCGCCTTGCTGTTCACGCTGGCGGCGATGGCGATGATCGCGTCCGGGTGCATGTGATCGACGTGCTGGCGCGGCACATAGGCGTGCAGCGGCGTGTCGATGGAGGCGGCACGGGTGTTCAAGTTGAAGGTCGCGTGCGGCAGGTAGCCCACCATCTCGTCCTCGAACGCCAGCCCGCGATACAGACCTTTCAGGCTGCGCAGCTTGTCCATGTAAAGCGTGGCGAAACCGTCCATCTGGATCGACCCGACATCGCCGCCGGACCCTTTGACCCACAGGACCTCGACCTGCTCGCCCGTCAGCGGATCGGGCTGCATGACCTTTGCCGAGGTATTGCCACCGCCGTAATTCGTGATTCGCTTGTCCGATCCCAGAAGGTTCGACCGATACAGCAGCAGTTCCGGCTGCGTCATCCCGGCCGACTTGCCGTCATCCCACTTGTTTTCAAGACGCTGCGGCGCGGTTTTGTCGGTCATGATCGGCCCTCCCGTGGGCTCTTGGCCCGATACGTGTTGGCCCAGAACCTGCGGCAGGTGAGTCACTATGTCAATCACAACCGATCATCAACGATCATGCTGCACCGCAGAGTGATTGGTTATGAAAATTAATGATTGACGCATGGTGGTTTGCATCGCAGTCTGTCGTCCAATCGAGAGGAGGGTTCCATGCACGAAAAAGAACGTCACCGTGTCATTCTCTCAGCCATTCAGGACCGGCCGGTGGTAACCGTGATCGACCTGTGCAGTTTGACCGGCGCATCCGAGGCGACGATCCGTCGCGACATCGCCACCCTGCACATGCAGAAGAAACTGCGCCGTGTGCGGGGCGGTGCCGAGGCCATGTCGCCGCAGACCTTCACCGGGCTGGCGGGCCGTCCGTTCGCGCTGAACGAGACGATCAACATCGCGGCCAAGCAGGCGATCGCACGGGCCGCGGTGGACTTGTGCCAGGACGGCGAGCCGATCATCATCAACGGCGGCACGACGACGTTCCAGATGGTGCATCCGCTGGCCAGCAAGCGGATGCAGGTCTTCACCAACAGCTTTCCCATCGCGGAACACCTGCTGAAACACTCGCGCAACACGATCATGCTGTCGGGGGGTGCGATCTACCGCGAACAGAACATCATCCTGTCGCCTTTCGACAACGACGTGACCCGCAACTTCTATGCCCGTCGCATGTTCATGGGCGCGCAGGGCCTTGGCCCGCTGGGTCTGATGGAGGCGGACCCCCTGCTGATCCAGGCTGAACAGAAGCTGATCGGTCAGGCCGACGAATTGATCGTCCTGGTCGACAGCTCCAAGTTCGCAAACCGGTCCAGCCTGTTGCTGTGCCCGCTGGCCCGCATCGACACGGTCATCACCGATGACCGGATCACCGACCGTGACGCCGCCATGCTGGAGGCGGCGGACGTCACGCTGATCGTCACGACACCGGGGTCTGCCGCTGCGCAGGCCACGGCGACCTGAACCCGGGCGCAGGCCCGTCACGCAATATCTGGGAGGATGACATGCGTATTATCAAGACTTTGATTTCGGGGACCGCCCTGGCGGCTGCCCTGATCGCCAGCCCGGCCATGGCGCAGGACAACGTCCGCATCGCGCTGGTGGTCAAGGCGCTTGGCATCGGCTTTTTCGAAGCCGCAGCCAAGGGGGCCGAAGAGGCTGCCGCCGAACTGGGCAACGTCGAGGTGATCTATACCGGCCCGACCGACACCACGGCCGAAGGCCAGATCGAGGTCATCAACAGCCTGATCGCCCAGAACGTCGACGCCATCGCGATTTCCGCCAACGATACCGATGCGCTGGTCCCGGCCCTGAAGAAGGCGATGGACCGCGGCATCACGGTCATCAGCTGGGATTCCGGTGTCGCCCCCGAAGGCCGCGAGATGCACCTGAACCCCTCGTCCAACCCGCTGATCGGCAACATGATCATCAAGCTGGCTGCCGATCATTTGCCCGACGGCGGTGACGTGGCGGTTCTGTCCGCCACCACAACCTCGACCAACCAGAACACCTGGATCGAGGAAATGACCAAGGTGCTGCCGGACTATCCGGGCATCAACGTCGTCGGCACCGTCTATGGCGACGATCTGGCCGACAAGTCCTACCGCGAGGCGACGGGTCTGATGCAGACCTACCCCGACCTCAAGGCGATCATCGCGCCGACCTCTGTGGGCATCGTCGCCGCAGCACAGGCGGTCGTGGACGCGGGCAAGGTCGGGCAGGTCAACGTGACCGGTCTGGGTCTGCCGTCGGAGATGGCCGGGGCCATCGAATCCGGCGCGTCCCAGTCCTTCGCGATCTGGAACCCGATCGACCTTGGCTATTCCGCCACGATGCTGGCCTTCCAGTTGGCCACGACGGATATCGAGGCTGCACCCGGTGTGGAAATCCCGATGGGCCGCATGGGCAGCCTGACGCTGGACGACAACAACGAAGGCGCGATGGCCGATCCGTTCGTTTATGACGCCACCAACATCGAAGAGTTCAAGTCGATCTTCTGATCCTTGCCTCCGTCCCAAGACCGGCCCCGGCGCGCATCGCCGGGGCCACCTTTCCGACCGAAAGCCCCCCTCATGTCCGATGTTCCCGTCCTTGCCCTTGACGGCATCACCAAGACCTTTCCCGGTGTCGTGGCCTTGGACAAGGTGCGGCTGGCGCTTTACCCCGGTCAGGTCACGGCGCTGATCGGCGAGAACGGCGCAGGCAAATCTACGGTCGTCAAGACGCTGACTGGCATCTATCGGCCCGACGGCGGGCAGATCCTGCTGGACGGGCAGCCTGTGCAATTCACCACGGCGCATGACGCCGCCCATGCAGGTATCACGGCGATTCATCAGGAAACGGTGCTGTTCGACGAGCTGACGGTCGCCGAGAACATCTTCATCGGGCATGCGCCGCGCACGCGGTTCGGCCTGATCGATGTCGCCCGCAGCCAGCGCGAGGCCAAGGCATTGCTGGACGGCATCGGCGCGCGGCTTGATCCGGCAGCCAGGCTGCGCGACCTCGGGATCGCATCGAAGCACCTTGTCGCCATCGCCCGCGCGCTGTCCATCGACGCGCGGGTCGTCATCATGGACGAGCCGACCGCTGCGCTGAGCCAGAAGGAGATCGAGGAGCTTTACAGGCTGGTCGAACACCTGAAGGCCGAAGGCAAGGCGATCCTGTTCATCAGCCACAAGTTCGACGAGATCTTTCGCATCTCCGACCGCTACACCGTGTTCCGCGACGGGCAATTCGTGGGCGACGGCATGATTGCCGACGTCGATCAGGACGCTTTGGTGCAGATGATGGTCGGCCGGTCGGTCGATCAGATCTTTCCGCCCCGCACCCACACGCCGGGCGATGAATTACTGAAGATCGTGGGCTATTGCCACCCGACCGAATTCGCCGACATCACCTTCAGCCTGCGTCAGGGTGAAATCCTCGGCTTTTACGGCCTTGTCGGCGCGGGCCGGTCGGAACTGATGCAGGCGCTGTTCGGCATAACCACGCCGTCCAAGGGCGTATGCCGGATCGACGACAGGATCACCGTCATCCGATCTCCCGCCGACGCCATCGCGGCGGGCATCGTCTATGTGCCAGAGGATCGCGGCAGGCAGGGGGCCATCACCGCCATGCCGATCTTTCAGAACGTCACGCTGCCGTCGCTACGCAAAACATCGCGCCACGGCTTTCTGCGGATGGCCCAGGAATTCGCGCTGGCACGGGAGTATACCGAACGGCTAGACCTGCGGGCCGCCAGCCTCGATCAGGATGTGGGCAACCTGTCGGGCGGCAACCAGCAGAAGGTCGTGATCGCGAAATGGCTGGCGACCCAGCCGCGTGTCATCATCCTGGACGAGCCGACCAAGGGCATCGACATAGGGTCCAAGGCGGCCGTCCACAGCTTCATGACGGAACTTGCGGCGGCGGGGCTGAGCGTGATCATGGTCAGCTCTGAAATCCCAGAAGTGCTGGGCATGTCCGACCGCGTCATCGTCATGCGCGAGGGACGCATGGTCGCGGAACTGACAGGCGACGATCTGACCCCCGAAACACTGGTCCGGCACGCCGCCGGGATCGGGCGGGCGGCCTGATGCTTGTCACTTTCCTGAAATCGAGAGAAGCGATTCTGACCGGCGCGCTGTTGCTGTTGCTGGCGCTGATCGCGTCGCGCTTTCCCGCCTTCGTGGCGCCACGCAATCTTGCGGCGGTGTTCAACGACACGGCCCCGCTGATCATCCTCGCCTTGGGGCAGATGGTCGTGATCCTGACGCGCTGCATCGACCTGTCGGTCGCGGCCAACCTTGCGCTTTGCGGCATGGTCGCGGCCTTGCTGAACGTCGCGGTGCCAGGGTTGCCGGTGGTCGTCATCATTGCCGCCGTAACGGCGCTTGGCGCAGTGCTCGGCGCTTTCAACGGCATCCTCGTGTGGAAGGTCGGCATCCCGCCCATCGTCGTGACGCTGGGCACCCTGACGATCTTTCGCGGCCTCATCTTCCTGATCTCCGACGGCAAATGGATCAACGCGCACGAGATGACAGCTCCTTTCAAGGCCCTGCCCCGCGCCGACATCCTCGGGTTGCCGGTGCTGTCCTGGCTGGCGATCCTGATGATCGCAGGCTTTGCCCTGCTGATCGGACGCATGCCGCTGGGGCGATCGTTCTTTGCCGTGGGCGGTAACCCGCACGCCGCCGTCTATACCGGCATCGACGTGGGCCGCACGCAGTTCATGGCCTTCGTGTTGTCGGGCGCACTTGCCGGGCTGACTGGCTACCTTTGGGTCGCACGCTATGCCGTGGCCTATGTCGACATCGCCGCCGGGTTCGAGCTGGACGTGATCGCCGCCTGTGTCATCGGCGGAATCTCGATCGCGGGCGGGATCGGGTCGGTGGGCGGCGCGGTGCTGGGCGCGCTGTTCCTTGGCATCATCAAGAACGCGCTGCCCGTCGTGAATATCTCTCCCTTCTGGCAAATGGCGATTTCCGGGGCCGCGATCATCATCGCCGTCACGCTCAATGCAAGGTCGAGCCGCCCCAAGGGCCGCCTGATCCTGCGCAAGGCAGAGGCCACCACATGACTGACACCCCCCTGATCCGCCACCTGCCCGACCGCCTGACGACGCAGCGGCAGCGCCTGATCCGAAGCTGGGAGGTGTTGCTGCTGGCCGTCGCCGTGGCGATCTTCATCTTCAATGCCCTCGCCTCGCCCTATTTCCTGAACGTCTGGAACCTGTCGGACGCGACCTTCAACTTCACAGAAAAGGCGATGATCGCCTTCGCGATGGCGCTGCTGATCATCGCGGGAGAGATCGATCTGTCAGTCGCGGGCATCATCGCGCTTGCGTCCACGGCGATGGGCTGGGCCGTGCAGTTCGGCACCGGCACGCCGGGACTGGTGTCGATCGGACTTGGCACCGGCCTGCTGTGCGGCGCGTTCAACGGCCTGCTGGTCACACGGCTTGCCTTGCCGTCCATCGTCGTCACCATCGGCACGATGAGCTTGTTTCGCGGTATCAGCTTCATCGTGCTGGGGGACGGAGCCTACAACGGCTACCCGGCCAGCTTTGCCTGGTTCGGACAGGGCTACGTCTGGTGGGTCTTCACGGTCGAGATCGTGATCTTCGCCTTGCTGGCCATCGGTTTCGGCGTGCTTCTGCACCGCACCAACTTTGGCCGCGCGGTCCAAGCCATCGGCAACAATCCGACGGCGGCGCTGTTCAGCGGCATCCGCGTGCCGCGGGTCAAGTTCATCCTGTTCCTGCTGACCGGCTTCATGTCCGGCCTCGCCGCCGTCTGCCTGACCTCGCGCCTGGGCTCCACCCGGCCCAGCATTGGACTGGGGATGGAGCTTGAGATCGTGACGATGGTGGTGCTGGGCGGGGTCAGCATCCTTGGCGGGTCCGGCACCATTCCCGGCGTCGTCATTGCGGCTTTCGTCATGGGCCTCGTCACTTTCGGTCTGGGCCTGCTGAACGTGCCGGGGATCGTCATGTCGATCTTCATCGGCGCGCTACTGATCGGCGTCATCGCCCTGCCCCGCCTGTTCGCGATGATCCGCAGATGAGCGAGAAGCACGCCTTTGCCATGCGATTGAAGCCGGGTTGCGCGGCGGACTACAAGGCACGCCACGACGCGATCTGGCCAGAGCTGGTGGCGTTGCTGCACGCGGCAGGCGTCAGCGACTATTCGATCCACCTCGACCCCGCGACCAACGTCTTGTTCGGCGTGCTGTGGCGGACGGACGATCTCGGCATGGACGCGCTGCCACAGACGGAGGTGATGCAACGCTGGTGGGACTGGATGGCCGACCTGATGGAGGTGAACCCCGACAATTCGCCCAAGGTCACAGACCTGCAGACCGTCTTTCACCTGCCATGACGCCGCGCCATGTCGCCGTCATCGATATCGGCAAGACCAACGCAAAGCTTGCCCTTGTGGACCTTGCAACCGAAGCCGAGATTGCCGTCGTCACCCGCGCCAACACCCCGCGCGCCGGCCCGCCCTATCCACATTTCGATGTGGAAGGGCATTGGAATTTCATCCTCGACGCACTGGCCGGATTCCACGCGGACCACGGTGTCGATGCGATCTCGGTGACGACCCACGGGGCCTGCGCCGTGCTGCTGGACGCTGACGGTGACCTTGCCGCCCCTGTGCTGGATTACGAACACGACGGCCCGGACAAGGTGGCCGCGGCCTATGATGCGATCCGGCCAGATTTCGCGATGACCGGGTCGCCGCGCCTGCCGGGCGGGCTAAACCTTGGCGCGCAACTCCACTGGCTGTTCGATCGCGATCCGTCGCTGCTGGCGCGGACCGCGAGCATCGTGACCTACCCGCAATACTGGGGCTTTCGCCTGACGGGCGCGCTGGCGACGGATGTGACCTCTCTGGGCTGCCACACGGACCTGTGGTGTCCGGACAGCGGCACCGTCTCGCCCCTTGTCGCGACACTCGGGATCCGTGGCAAGCTTGCGCCGCCGCGTCACCCGATGGACCGCCTCGGCAAATTGACGCCCGCCGTCGCGGCGCGCACCGGATTGCCCGCCAAGACGTCGGTCGCCTGCGGCATTCACGATTCGAATGCCTCGCTTTTTCCGCATCTGATCCGCCGAGAAGCCCCCTTTGCCGTCGTCTCGACCGGGACCTGGGTCATCGCCCTGGCGGTCGGCGGCGCGGATGTGAAGCTGGATGCGGCGCGCGACACGCTGATGAACGTCGCAGCAACGGGTCAAGCCGTCCGGTCGGCACGGTTCATGGGCGGCCGCAGTTACGATCTACTTACGGCAGGCCGGCACGTCGACCCGAGCCTCGCAGAGATGGAGGCGGTCGTTGCCCGCAGGATCATGCTGCTGCCCTCGGTCGTCGCGGGTTCGGGCCCGTTTCCGCACGCTGGGGCACGCTGGATCAACGACGAACCGGCAGAAGGAACTGGCCTGCGGGCGGCGGCGGTCGGATTTCATCTGGCGTTGATGACGCAGACCTGCCTGTCGCTGATCGGCGCGCGCGGGCCCACGGTGGTCGAAGGCGCGTTTTCGCGCAACACGGCGTTTCTGACCATGCTGGCTGCTGCGTCAGGCCGAGACGTCATCGCGACGGCGTCCAGCACCGGGACGAGCCTAGGAGCAGCGCTGCTGCTCTCTGACGGCCGCGCTCCTCACCCCGCCCCGCAAGCGATCGTCACCCCACCCGGCACAGCCTGGGCCGAATACGCTGCCCAGTGGCAGAGAACGACGCGGCACAGCGACGCTTGATTGGCGGAAGCACCATGAAACTGGAATTTGTACCTTCCATTTCCAATGTCTCGCGCCGGCACTACCAATCAGGTCGCTGGCCGGGACGGCCTTGTGGGCGTCACCCTTGATCCGCTTGCCCGTCAGCAGGCAACGGACATGTCGGACGACGCTGCGAAGTTCGCGCGGAAGCGAACGGTTGTGGTCTCAGGTTTCGCGCAACGAAGGTGGCCGCGCGTCGACCCAGACACCCTGCGCAGCACCCGATGCCGCGACGGCGTGAACGGCGGCCATGGATCGCAAGCCGTCTTCGGCCACAGGGAACAGACCGGTGCCGGCGGGCGCGCCCTGCCCCGTCTGTCGCGCGCGGATCGTGGCCGCCAGATCGGCATAGATGTTTGCAAAGGCCAGTGGCATGCCTTCGGCGTGGCCGATCGTGACGCGGCTGGCGGCGTCGGCCTCTGGCGACAGGCCTGCCTCTCCGCGTTCGATGACCTGCACGCGGCCACCGGTGGGCGTCCAGAACAGCTGGTTCGGCTGTTCCTGCGACCAGCGCATGCCGCCCTTTTCGCCGAACACCTGCAGGGTCAGCCCGTGCATCCGCCCGACCGCCACGGAGGACGTCCACAGCCGTCCCACGGCGCCGCCGTCCATGCGGAAGTTGACCATGGCGTCGTCTTCCAGTTGCCGGGACGGGATGGTGGAGGCGATATCTGCCGAGAGCTTCGTCACATTCTTGCCCGTGACGAAGCTTGCCATGTGCAACGCATGGATGCCGCAGTCGGCGAACTGCGCCGAGACGCCTGCCTGTGCCGGGTCGTACCGCCAGCGCACACGCGGATTGTCGGCGTCGGCGGCGTCCGCATGGTGCCCATGGGCAAATTCGGCGACCACGACGCGGACGCGGCCCAGATCGCCTCGCGCCACCATCGCCCGCATGTGCCGCACGAGGCTGTAGCCGGAATAGCCGTAGTTCACGGCGCAGATGCGGCCGGTGTCACGAGAGGTGGCGGCGATGTCCTCGCCTTCCGCGACGGTCATGGTCATCGGCTTTTCGCACAGAACGTCGAAGCCTGCCGTCAGGAACGCCTTGGTGATCTCGTAATGGCTCGCGTTGGGCGTGGCGATTGTCACCAGATCAAGGCGCCCGTCAACGCGGTCGCGCTCATGCGCCAGCATGTCCTGCCAACTGCCATACGCGCGGTCAGGGTCCAGCCCCAACGTCTGGCCATAGGCGCGGCCCGCGTCGGGACGATGATCCAGCGCCCCGGCGACAAGGTCGAACAGACCGTCCAGACGCGCACCAAGTCGATGCGCCGGGCCGATCTGGCTGCCTTCGCCGCCACCGATCAGACCCCAGTTCAGTTTTCCCATGATCGATTCCCTAGGTATCGCCGACCGTGACCCACTGGCCCGTCTCGGCTGCGTTGAAAAAAGCCTCGGTTACCTCGGCCACGGCCAGACCGTCGGCAAAGGTGGGCCAGACGGGCTGGCCCGTATGGATGGCCTGCAGGAAATCCCGCGCTTCGATGATGATCTGATCCTGATAGCCCGTGCCGTGCCCCGGTCCCTGGCAAAAAGGTTCGTAGTCCGGGTGGGCTGGGCCGGTCAGGATCTTGCGAAAGCCGCGCTGCGCCGCGGGTCCTTCGGCCAGATAGAGCCAAAGCGCATTCTGATCTTCCTGATCGAAGCGGATCGCACCCTTCGTTCCCGTCACCTCATAGGCGTAGCCCATCTTGCGCCCGGTCTGCACACGACTGGCAAACAGATGGCCCATGACGCCGCTGGCGAACCGCACGAGGGCATGGACCTGATCGTCGTTCGTCACCGCCCCGCCCGGCCTGTCCGCATGGACGGTTTCCAGATCGGCGGTCAGTCTGGCAATCGGTCCCATCAGCGCCAGCGCCATGTTCACGAGGTGCGGCGACAGATCGCCCACGGTGCCGTTGGCGCGGCCATGACTGCGCAAGGTGGCAGGGGTGGCGGGATCGGCGTCGAAATCCTCTGTGTGTTCCCCGCGGAACCAGACGATGCGGCCCAGCGCGCCGTCCGCGATCAGCCGACGCGCGTATTGGGTCGCCGGCGTGCGGGCATAATTGAAGCCGATCATGTTGGCACAGGCGCGGTCGGCAGCGGCCTTCACCATCGCGCGGGCATCCGTGATCGACGCCCCCAAGGGCTTTTCGCAGAAGACGGGCTTGCCTGCGGCAAAGGCCGCAAGGGCGATATCCCGGTGGGTGGCCTGTGGCGATGCGATCCAGATCGCACCGACCTTCGGGTCGGCCACGACGTCGCGCCAGCTGTCGATGGCCCGCGCAAATCCATACGCGGCCCTGTAGCGTTCCGCACTGGTGGCAGAGGTGGCACAGATCAGCTCCAGCCGGGGCCGCAACGCCGTGTTGAACACGGCCCCCACGGCAGAAAGCGCGACCGCATGGGCCTTGCCCATGTAGCCGCCGCCGATCAATCCCACGCCGATCTCGGCCATAAATTGCGCCCCCCTGTCCCCAGATCGACGGTAGGCATCGGCACGCCCGCTTGCCACGAAAATCGCAAGCGCTGCGTGGAATCTATCGGGCATGAAAGAAAGCTATCGGCTGGATGGCAAAAGACCTCAAATCCCTTGCCGGTGCGGTGGCGGGCGCACATCCTGTCGGCGGAACAGCAAACGTAGGATGCGTATCATGGATTGGCCTGCAGGCCCTGTCCTTGTCATCGGTCGCGCGGGCATGGACCTCTATGCCGATCCGCCCGGCGCGCGCATTGCGCAGGCTGACCGCTTCACGACGGCCCTGGGCGGGTCCGCCGCCAATATTGCCGCCGGTCTGGCGCGTCAGGGTGTCCGCGTCGGCCTGCTGGGGTGTTACGCTGACGACGATGTGGGTGCTTTCATCGCGGCACAGCTTGACGCCTACGGGATCGACCGCCGCCACATGCGCGCTGTGTCGGGGGCGAGCCGCAATTCCCTTGCCATCGTGGAAACCCGGATGGAGATGGGGCGGGTGCTTTATCGCAACGGGGCGGCCGATCTGGCATTCTCAGACCATGATGTGGCCGGGGTGGACTGGTCCGCATGGGCCGTCGTCGTGACGACCGGCACGGTGCTGGCATCCGAACCCGCCCGCAGCGCGACATTGCAGGCCTTGCAAGCGGCGCGCGATGCCGGGTTGCGGCTGGTGCTGGACATCGACTGGCGCCCCGAAAGCTGGACCAGCACCGATGATGCCCGCGCCATCACGGCCCGGGTGGCCGCAATGTGCGATATCGTGGTCGGAAACGACGACGAATTCGCAGTGCTTGCAGGGACTTACGACAGCGGATTGGACGCGGCGCGGGGATTGGTGGCCAAGGGTGCCGCGCTTGTCGTCTACAAGATGGGGGAAAAGGGTGCCGTGGCCCTGACCCCGGGTGCCGAACACCGCAGCGGCATCTGGCGCGTTGACGCGATAAAGCCCGTAGGGGCAGGTGACGGGTTTCTGGCGGGTCTGCTGGCCGGACTCTCTGCCGGTCACGAACCGGCCGCTGCCGTCCTGCGCGGGGCCGCTACCGCCGCGATAGTCGTGGCGAACGTGGGCTGCGCGCCCGCAAGCCCCTCTACCTTTGCCCTCGACCTCTTCATGTCCACACATTCCCATCCGCCGGAGACCTAGATGCACATTCCCCCTTTCGACAACGAGAACCGCGCCATCGTGGGCGAAAATCACCCTCTGGTGCCGCTGACCTATTTCAACATCGTCAAACTTACACGTGGCCAGATTTTCGACTATCGCCTCGGTGCCTATGAAACCTGCGTCGTGCCGGCCACGGGCACGGTCAGCGTGGACGTGGCGGGCCAGACCTTCGACGGCATCGGCCATCGCACGGGCGACGTCTGGGGCGGAGAGCCGGAAGGGGTCTATGTCCCCACCGACACCCCTGCCCGCCTGACCTGCCGGTCCGATGCGGCCGAGGTGTTCGTCGCGGGCGCGCGCTTTGCCGAGACACTGACGCCGTTCGCTGTGCGCGCCGATCAGCTTGACTGCGTGCAATACGGGTCGGACGAGACCAAGACCCATCGCAAGATCAAGCACATTCTTGGGGCGCAATACCACGACCGGGTCGGCCGCCTGCTGGTGTCGGAGTTGTTTACCGTGGGTGCCGGCGGCTGGTCCGGCTTTCCCAGCCACAAGCACGACACCGACCGCCTGCCCGATGAGACCCGTCATGACGAGACCTACAACTTCCGGTTCAAACCCGACCACGGGTCCGGGGTGCAGATGTTGCAGCGCGAGGACGGAAAGCCGGGTGACGCCTATCACATCGTCGACGGGTCCACGATCTGCATCGACAAGGGCTATCATCCCTGCGCGGTGCTGCCGGGATACGAGATGTATTACTTCACGATCCTCGGCGGGTTGTCGCAGCGCAGCCTGAAGCAATACTTTCAGCCCAGCCATTCTGACCAGCTGCACACGATTCCGGGGATCATGGACATGGTTGCCAAGTTCAAATGACCCGCGCGACGCTGACCGATGTCCTAGGTCCGACGCATGCGGTCGCGGGCTTTGTCTGTCTGGGGTGGGAAGATGCCAGGGCCTACGTCGCGGCCGCCGAAGCGGAACAGGCGCCGGTCATCCTGCAGGCCGGCCCCGGCGCGCGGGCGCACATGCCGCTGGCGGTCTGGGGCGCGATGCTGGGGGCATTGGCGGATGCAGCCACCGTGCCGGTCGTCGTGCATCTGGACCACGGCGAGAGCGTCGCAATGTGTGAGGCGGCAATCGCCGCCGGATTCACCAGCGTGATGTTCGATGGATCGGCTCTGCCGCTGGCCGACAACACGGCGCAGACCGCGCGGATCGCCACACTGGCCCACGCAATGAGCGTCAGCTGCGAAGGCGAGATCGGGTTTGTCGGCTATGCTGCCGGTGCTGCTGGGCGTGGCACCGATCCTGCAGAGGCAGCGCAATTCGCGGACCGCACCGGCGTCGATGCGATGGCGGTGTCCGTCGGCAACGTGCATCTGGTGCAAGCCGACGCGGTGCCGCTGGATGAAGACCTGATCGCCGCGATCCGTGCAGTGACGACCACGCCGTTGGTGATCCATGGCGGATCGGGCGTGCCGGCGGATCAGCGCAGCGCACTGGCCCGCGCCGGTGCCGTCGCAAAGTTCAACATCGGCACAGAGATGCGTCAGGTCTGGGGGACTGCACTGCGCGACACGCTGAACGCGGATGCGACGCTCTTTGACCGCATTGCCATCCTGCGCGCGACCGAAACGCCTTTGGCGCTGGCCGCTGCACGGGTCATCGCGAGCCTGCGGTAACGGACCTGTCGCAAACGCCGCATCAAGGTGCGTCGCGTTTGGCGATCCAGTCGTGATCCGGATGATTATTGAAACGCCATTTGCGCAGGGGTCCGGCCATGACGTTCAGGTAATACATTTCGTATCCGTAGGGGACACCGCAGGGGTGGTGACCGCGTGGGACAAGAACGACATCGTGGTTTTGCACGCTTAGCGTTTCGTCAAGGCTGCCGTCGTCGGTAAAGACGCGCTGGTGGCCATAGCCCTGCGCGGGGTTCATGCGGTGGTAATAGGTTTCCTCGAGGTAGGTCATGTTGGGAAAGTCGTCTTCGTCGTGGCGGTGCGGCGGGTAGGATGACCAGTGGCCGCTGGGGGTGAAGACCTCGGTGACCAGCAACGATCCCGCGACGTCGCGGTCTTCCATGGCAATGTTGTTGATGTAGCGTGTATTGGTGCCTTTGCCGCGCGGCGTCAAACTGATGCCGTCGGGACCCAGGCGGCGGGCCGGATAGTCGCCTTTTGCGGGTGCAGTGCAGACCGCCAGCGTGCAGGAGGTAATTGCGGTCGCGGTCCAGTCTTCATTGCCGGGGATATAAAGGCAATGCGGCGGCGTCCTGTCGAACACGTCCAGACGGTCTCCCATCTCGCCCCAGTCCTGCCCTGCGGCCTGCACGTCGGCACGGCCTTCGACCAGCACGAGGATGACCTCGCGGTCGCCGGTCTGATCCGTCACGGTGTCGCCGGGCGCAAGGCGGTGCAGGCCAAAGCCGACATAGCCCCAGTCAGCCGACTGCGGGCCGCGCGCACTGGCGACCGTGATGTCGTGGACCTTGCCCGTCGTGGCGGTGGGGCGGCGCAGCAGATCGGTCATGTCGGGTCCTTTGGGTCGAAGATGATAAAAAAGCTGTAAGCGGCCCACAGTCCCATGGCCGCAAAGATCATTCCGAAGAAGGCCGATCCTGTCGCGAATTCAACCACGGCGCAGCCGCCGCTGACGGCGACGACGGCAATCCGGCGCCACAGCGGGATAAAGAACGCAAGTTGCAGGTCCAGAAAACGATTCACGCGCGTCGCCTCGATTCCGTCATATCCAGCCGCGCGGCAAAGGTGTCCGGCGTCCAACCTTCGGCCAGCCCTTGCCGCATCAGGTCAGCCTGACTTTGCGGGGCCAGACCGCCGACGGGCGGGTCGGTGTCAAGGTTCGTGGGAAAGGCGTAGCCTTCTGCACAGGCGGCAATCGCGGCGTCGATCTGGGCGGGGGTCAGGTCATGGGAACTGCACAGGGCCGGGTACAGCGCCTTGGACATCGCGATGCGGTCCAGCGTCTCCATCGCACGGCCAAAGGCCGAGGATATCTGCAACAGGTTCGCCATGCGCTGCACGCCCACGCTGGTATTGGCACCGGCTCCGTGGAACAGCGCCGGATTGAAAAACAGCGCGTCGCCTTTGAAAAGCGGCAGCTGGACGTGTCGCGCCTCGAACAAGGCGCGGTGGGCGTCATCGTGGAAGGCCAGGTAGCCGGGCGCGTAAAGCTGGCTGAAGGGCAGCAGTTTTGTGGGACCGGATTCGATCGGCATGTCGCTGTGGGCGACGGCCCCTTGCAAGGTCAGGGCGGCGGTCAATTCATGCACATGGGCCGGAAAGCGGGCGGCGTCGGCGGCCGTCTTGAAGCCGAGGTGATAGTCGCGGTGGGCAGTCTGCGCCTGCCCGCCGGGACGAACGAGGTTGACCTGCGCCGTGACCTGATAGTCGGGACCGAGCCATGCCTCGCATACGGCCGCGATGGCGGTATTGCCGTGGTAGGCGGCAAAGGTGGCAGGGTCACGCAAACACAGCTTCTGCGCCGCATTCCAGACGCGCGCGTTGTTGCCGACCGCGGCAAAGTGGTCGGCTTTGGCACCACCCGCCGCCTCGTCTGCGATGATCGCGCCGAAAATGGCGGTCGCCGCGTCCACAGGCCCTGTGTCCGCATAGGCTTTGCGCAGCACCAGCACACCTGCGGTATGGCGCAGCACATCCGCCCATTCCGCCAGCAGGCCGGGGCGACGTCCGGGATCGTCCAGCATGCCGGACAGCTCCGCCATGTCGTAAATCGGCACGTTCCTGACGATCTGCGCAGCCTGCGGCACCTCCTGCGGCGTCAGGGTTCGGTCGATCAGGGCGATCAGGTCGTTTGTGTGGCAGCCGGTCGGGCTGAAATACGTGGCATTACCGTCCATGATATTCCCCTAGCTGTCGATGGTCAGGCCGGCATCGCCGCACAGCTTGACGATGTGATCGAACCCCATCTTGGAATAGTCGTAGGGTGGTGCCTTGGCAGGGTCCTGTTCCGCCTCGACCACGATCCAGCCTGCGTAATCCATCGTCGCCAGCCTGTGCGTCACAGCCGCGAAATCAATGCAGCCTTCGGGGTCGCCCGGCACGGTGAAGGCCCCGGCGATGACACCGTCAAGAAAGCTCTTGTTGTCGCGACGGATCAGTTGTGCGCGGTCATCGCGCACGTCCTTGAAGTGGACGTGACGCACCCGGTGGCCCCAGCGGTCCAGCGTCGCCAGCACGTTGCCGCCGCCGAAATGCAGATGGCCGGTGTCGAACAGCAAGGTGACCTCCTCGCTCGATCCGTCCATGAGCGCATCGATGTCCGCCTCGCTTTCGATGATGGACCCCATGTGATGATGGTAGGCCAGCATTATGCCTTGATCGGCCATCCATTTCGCGACCTCGGACAGCTTAGCACCATAGGCGCGCACCTCGTCCCGCGACAGTTTCGGACGGTCATTGACAGGTGTGTTGGGATGGCCCTGCACGGTGTTGGAGCATTCCGCATAAACCAGACAGGGCGAGTTCAGATCGATGAACTGCGTCACCTGCTGCTGGATCGCGGCGCATTCGGCGGGAACGTCCTGCACCAGCAGATTGCCCGAACACCAGCCACCGCACAGGGCGATATCCGCCTCTTCCAGATAGGCGCGCAGGCCTTCGGTGTCCTGCGGCATCCGCTGGCCGCGCTCAACCCCGGTAAAACCGATCTGCCGCGCCTCGCGCAGGGCCTGTTCCATCGTGTAGGCGGCGGTCAGTTCCGGCAGGTCGTCGTTCTGCCAGGCAATGGGAGAGATTCCGATCTTGACGTTCATGTCAGGTGTCTTTCTTTCAGCGCGGCCTCGTAGGCTGTGCGCGCCTGGTTGACGGACGTGCGGTCGCTGACCTGCGGCACCGCGACCTCCCACCACGTCCCGCCCGGATCGGTGGAGGCATGGGGGTCGGTATCGATCACGATGACGAAGGGGCCATCGGCGTCCTTTGCGCGGGTCAATGCGGTTTCCAGTTCCGCGATATTGGCCACATGCACAGACGCGGCCCCCATGCTGGCCGCGTGCGCGGCAAAATCGATGTTGGACGCCGCACCACCATAAGACGAGTCCAGCAGGTTGTTGAACTCTGCCCCGCCGGTGCCGCGCTGCAACCGGTTGATGCAGCCGAACCCTCGGTTGTCGGTCAGCACGAGAGTGATCTTGATCCCCATCATCGCGGCGGTGGCCAGTTCGGAGTTCGCCATCATGTAGCTGCCGTCGCCGATCATGCAGATCACGTCGCGGTCAGGCTGCGCCATCTTGATGCCCATGGCACCGGCGATTTCATAGCCCATGCAGGAAAAGCCGTATTCCATATGATAGGACATGGGGCGCGTGGCCTTCCACAGCTTGTGCAACTCTCCGGGCATGGTGCCTGCGGCGGACATGATGACTGTATGTTCGGTCGCACTGCGTTGCACCGCGCCGACGACTTGCATGTCCGTGGGCAGGGCGTTGCCGTCGGCTGGCGCGTCGGTCAGGGGATCGACAGCGGCAAACCAGGCCGCCTTGGCCTGCCCGGTTTCGGTCTGCGCCGACCAGCTGCCCAGATCGGCATGCAGCATGTCCAGCGCAATCCGTGCGTCCGCCTGCAGCGGCAGTGCGCCATGTTTCGCACTGTCGTAGGCGTTCACGTTGATGCCGATCAGCGTGGCCGAACCGTTGAACAGGCCCCATGACCCGGTGGTGAAATCCTGGAACCGCGTACCGATCCCGATGACCACATCGGCCTGCGCGCAGGCGTCGTTCGCACTCGCCGCCCCGGTGACACCCACGGGGCCAAGGTTCATCGGATGATCCCAGGCCAGCGCCGACTTGCCCGCCTGCGTTTCCACCACGGGGATTCCGTGCGCGGTCGCGAAATCGGCAAGGGCCGCCGCCGCATCGCTGTAATGCACACCGCCACCCGCGACGATGACCGGGCGCTTCGCCGCCTTGATCGCGGCGAGCGCCTCGGCATATTCGCCGTCATCCGGACGAGGGCGTTTGCGCGCCCAGATCTTCGGCTCAAAGAAGTCGGCAGGGTAGTCGAACGCCTCGGCCTGCACGTCCTGACAGAAGGCAAGCGTGACCGGCCCGCAGTCGGCAGGATCGGTCAGGGTCCGCATGGTGCGCGGCAGGGCCGTCAGCAGGTGTTCGGGCCGCATGAGCCTGTCGAAATAGCGGCTGACCGGGCGAAAGCAGTCGTTGGCGCTGACGGTGCCGTCATTGAAAACCTCGGTCTGTTGCAGCACAGGGTCAGGGCCGCGGCTGGCAAAGATGTCGCCCGGCACGTACAGCACCGGCAAACGGTTCACATGCGCCAGCGCCGCCGCCGTTACCATGTTCGTGGCCCCCGGCCCGATGGACGAAGTCACCATCATGGCCCGCTGGCGCCCGGACTGCTTGGCAAAGGCAATGGCCGCGTGGGCCATCGTCTGTTCGTTGTGACCACGAAACGTCTGGAACGTGTCGCGGGACGCATAGAGCGCCTCGCCCAGTCCCGCGACATTGCCGTGACCGAAGATGCCCCAGCATCCGGCAAAGAACGGGTCGCCGCCTTCGGTCATCTGGACTGAAAGCCAGCGGATCATGGCCTGTGCGGCGGTCAGTCGGATGGTCGTCATGGCGTCGTCTTTCTTGCAGTGTCCCAGTGATCGCACAGCCGGGCATAGGTTTCGGCCATGCGGGCGGTGGCGGTGGCGTCGTCGATGCGACCCGCGAACCAGTCGGCGGCCGGATCGGCAAAGATCGTGCGGCCGACGGCGAATCCCTTGACCAGAGCGTGCCGGGCCGCGGCGGCAAAGCTGGCCTTCAGCGTATCTTCGCTTTCGCCGAGGCCAAGGATCACGATGCCGCGCGTGTGGGGATCGTTGCGGGCGATGGCGTCGCAGGCATTCTGCCATGCGACGTCGGTCGCCAGCGGTTCCAGCTTCCACCAGTCAGGGTAGATCCCGATATCGTAGAAGCGCTGGATCACCTGCGCTGTCGTGTCGTCGTCGACGGGTCCGGCCTTGGAGGGGATCACCTCCAGCAACATTTCCAGCCGGTTGCGGCGGCAGGCGTGGAACAGACGGGTGACGGTGGATTCCTGATCCGCTTTCATCGCGGCATCGTCGGCGGGGTGGTAGAAGCACAGCACCTTCACCACCTGATCGCGGGGCCATTCGGACAGGCCGCCATAATCGGGCCCGATCCCCGGTTCCAACGTCAGCGGGCGCGACCCGGGCCATTCCACAGGTCGCCCGATCCAAAGGCCGGAACCCGCGGCGGCATATAGCGCGTCGCGGCCCAGCCGGTCATCGCACAGCAGGCCATAGCCAGGGCGACCGTTCGCCACCTGATGCGTGGCCGCGAGGCACAACTCTTTGAACGCGCCGATCCTTGCAGGCGTGGCACCCGCCAGCGCCTCGAGCTGCATCCGGTGGTCATAGGCAAAGACCCGCAGGTCGGGCCAATCCAGCGCGCGATTAGTGGCCCAGTGGACCTGTTCCAGCGCCATATCCTTGCGCAGCGCCTTTTCCTTGACGCCCCGGTCCAGAAAGAACTGCAATTCCGCCCAGGACGGATAGGCGGGCGTGCAGCCATGACGGCTGACGGCAAAGGCACCGCAGGCATTGGCATAGGTCAGCGCGGTCGGCCAGTCGGCACCGTCCAGCCAGCCTTTTAAAAGGCCCGACATGAAACCGTCGCCAGCCCCCAGCACGTTGAAGACCTCGACCCCGAAACCGGGCCCCGCCTGCCCGTCATCAAGGCTGCCGGGAATGTCGCCGGTGAAGGCGGCAGCCCCCATCGGGCCGCGCTTGCAGACCAGCGTGGCACCCGACACCGCGCGCACGGCACGCAGGGCGGCGATGGTGTCGGTCGTGCCGCCGGCAATGTGAAATTCTTCCTCGGTCCCGACGATCAGGTCGAACAGATGCAGGGTGGCTTGCAGTTTCGTCGTCACGGCGGCGCTTTCGACGAAACGACTCTCGCCGTCGCCATGGCCGGCCACGCCCCACAGGTTCGGACGATAGTCGATGTCGAGTGCGGTCCTGGCACCATTCTTGCGAGCAATGTCCAGCGCCTTCCGCACCGCGGCGGCGGTGTCGGTGTGGCTCAGGTGGGTGCCGGTCGCCACGACGCAGCGCGCGCGGCCGATATAGGCGGGGTCGATGTCATCGACGGTCAGCCCCATGTCGGCGCAGTTTTCGCGGTAGAAGATCAGGGGAAAGCTGTCCTGATCCCGGATTCCCAGCAGCACCAGCGCGGTCAGCCGGTCCGGGTCGGTCTTCACACCGGTCACGTCGACGCCTTCGCGCAGCAATTCCTCGCGGATGAAGCGGCCCATGTGTTCGTCACCGACACCCGTGATCAGGCCCGACCTCAGCCCCAGCCGGGCCGTGCCGCAGGCGATGTTGGTGGGGCTGCCGCCGATGTACTTGTCGAACGACCGCATGTCCTCCAGTCGCCCGCCGACCTGTGCGCCATACAGATCGACGGAACTGCGCCCGATGGTGATGAGGTCGAGGTCGGTCACGCGAGGACCTCTGACACCTTGACCGCGCGGCCCTCCTTCACGGACCGCAGCGCCGCGTCGGCCAAGGCGAGCGCCATGAGGCCGTCGTGTCCGGTGGTCGCGGTGGCCGTCTTGCCTTCAACGGCCTGCACGAAGGACGCGATTTCGGCGGCATAGGCGGCGGTATAGCGGGTCATGAAGAAATCCAGTAGCGGCGGCTTGGTGTAGCCGTCACCGTTGGCAAAGGTCACGCGGGACTTGTGGTGGTTGTCGGCGGCCAGTGATCCAAGCGATCCATGCACTTCGATCCGCTGGTCGTAGCCATACGTCGCGCGGCGCGTGTTGTTGATCGTGCACTGCTTGCCTGACGCAGTTGTCAGGATGACATTGACGGTGTCGAAGTCGCCGGCCTTGCCGATCGCCGGGTCCACCAGATTGGACGCAGCGGCCATGACGGTCTCCACCTCCTCGCCCAGCATCCAGCGGGCGACGTCGAAGTCGTGGATCGTCATGTCGCGGAAGATGCCGCCGGACCGTTCGATGTAGGCGATCGGCGGTGCGCCGGGATCGCGGGAGGTCAGCGTCACCATCTCGACCTCTCCGATCTTGCCAGCATCGATCATGTCGCGCAGGGCGCGGAAATCCGGATCGAACCGGCGCTGAAAGCCGACCATCAGGGTCGTTCCGGTGTCCTTGACCGTTTGCAGGCAGGCCTTCACCCGGCGCACGTCCAGATCGACCGGCTTTTCGCAAAAGATCGCCTTTCCGGCCTTCGCCGCACGCTCGATCAGGTCGGCGTGGGTGTCGGTGGGCGTGCAGATCACGACGGCATCGATATCGTCGGACGCGAGGATCGTGTCGATGTCGCGAATGTCGCAGCCATGGAGGTCGGCTACGCGGCGGGACGCCTCGGCCACGGGGTCCGCGATGGCGGTGAGGCGCGCGCCGGGGACCGATGCAATGGCATTGGCGTGGACTTGACCGATACGGCCAGCGCCGAGGACGGCAAAGGAAACTGTCATGTGATCTACTCTTGTTTATTCGGGATATGACCCGGAGACGTTCTGGTCGAAATCGATGATGGACCCGGTGATGACACCGGACCCGGACCCCAGCAGATAGGCGGCGAGTGTCGCGACGTGATCGGGTTTGACAAGCGTGCCCATGGGCTGCGACGCCTCGGCCTTTTGCAGCCAATCGTCGCCGCCACCATGATATTTGCGCTGGATCATGTCCTCGCCCGGGGTATCCATCCAGCCGCAGTTCAGGCCATTCACACGGATGCGGTCATGCCGCAGGGCGTTGGCCGCATTTTTCGTGATGTTCAGCAAGGCGGCCTTGGATGCGGAATAAGGGGCGAGGAATGTCTGACCGCAGTGCGCGGCCATCGACAGGATGTTGACCACCTGCGCCGGATGGCCCGCCGCGATGGCCAGATTGGCAAAGGTCTGGATCGCAAAGAAAGGTGCGCGGACGTTCGCGGCCATCATCCGGTCAAAGTCTTCGGGTGTCGTGTCGCGGATGCCGCCCCGGTCCGTCAGCGCGGCCGCGTTGACCAGCGCGGTCAGATCGCCAAGCCTGTCTCTGGCGCGGTTCACCGTGGCGATGACGTCGGAGGCGTCAGCCAGATCGAGTGCCATGAACACCGCCCCGATCCTCTGTGCCGCAGCCTCGCCCTTGGCCGCGTCGCGGCCGGTGATGACGATGCGGGTGCAGCCTTGATCCATCAGCGCACGCGCGATGGCCAGACCCAGCCCCTGCGTGCCGCCGATGATCAGCGCGGCGGTCTCGGCGTGGATCACAGCGCACCCTCCGCGTATTCCGGCTGCGTCTTGGCACCCGTGATGTAGGCCACGACATCCTGACCGTCGGTGTCCTCCTTGCGCAGGTTGGCGACGATCCGGCCGCGGCGGAACACCACGATCCGGTCGCACAGGTCCATCACCTGCCGCATGTTGTGCGAGATCAGGATCAGCGGTTCACCCGCCTCTTTCAGCGTGCGGATGATGTTTTCGACCTGCAGGGTTTCCTGTACGCCCAGCGCCGCGGTCGGTTCGTCCATAATCGTCAGCTTGGAATGAAACGTCGCGGTGCGGGCGATGGCGACGCACTGGCGCTGGCCGCCCGACATGTTCCGGATCGCGTTGTTCAGATTCGGGATCTTCACGCCGGTCTTGTTCAAGCCTTCTTCTGTCGCGCGGCGCATTGCCTTGTAGTCAAGGATGGAGAATGGCCCGAGCCGGAACTTCACCAGCTCTCGCCCCAGAAAGAGGTTGTCCGGCACGTCCAGATCGTCGGCAAGCGCGAGGTTCTGGAACACCGTCTCGATGCCCGCCTGGCGCGCGGCCATCGGGCCGTCGAACTGCACCTTCTTTCCGTCAAAGGTGACCGTGCCGCGCGTGCGCTGTTCGACTGCGGTGATCTGGCGCACGAAGGTCGACTTGCCCGCACCGTTGTCGCCCATGATCGCTACATGTTCGCCGGCGTGGATTTCGAAATCCGCATCCGACAAGGCATGGACGCCGCCGTAATGCTTGGTCAGGCCTTCGGTCTTGAGGATGATGTCCGACATCTGCGCCCCCGTCATGATTTCGCCCCGGCGCGTTGCTGGCGCCATTGGTCCAGCACCACGGCCCCCACGATGATCGCGCCCAGGACCATTTCCTGGTAATAGGCATCCAGCCGCAGAAAGGTGAAACCGGACTGGATCACGCCGAAGATCAAGGCCCCGATGACGGTGCCGATGATCGACCCGCGCCCGCCGCGCAACGACACGCCGCCGATCACGGCCATCGCGATGGCATAGAGTTCGTAGATCACGCCCATGCCCGCCTGCGCCGTCAGGTTCTTGGAGCTGAGGACAAGGGCGGCCACGGCGGCCAGCATCGCGGCGATGGTATAGACCAGCACCTTGTGCCGCTGCACCTTGATGCCGGACATGCGGGCTGCATCCTCGTTCGATCCGATGGCGTAGGTATGCTTGCCGTAGACGGTGTACTTCATGATCAGGTGGAACAGGACGGCGATCGCCAGAAAGATGAAGACCGGTGTCATGCCCTTGCCGATCTCCGCATAGCTGTCGGTGGGAAACGAAATCGGCTGACCCTTGGACCACCATTTGGCCACGCCGCGGGCACTGACCAACATGCCAAGCGTCGCGATGAAGGGCGGTATCCGGGTGTAGGCGATCAGCAGCCCGTTGATCATGCCGGCAATGACACCACAGGCAAGGCCCACAAGGATCGGCACGATGACCGGCAGGTCCAGCAATGCGGGGCCGAACATGGCCCTCGGGTTGGGATTGCCGTTCACGATCTCGACCTGTGCAAAACTCATCGCGATCATCGCTGTGGCCCCGACGATGGACCCCGACGACAGGTCGATGCCGCCCAGAATGATGACCTGCGTCACGCCGATCGCGATGATGCCGATGATGGCGACCTGCAGGATGATGATCTGCAACCGCTGTTCATTGAAGATCGACCCGAAGCGATCGCCGCTGTCGAACAGGAAGCTCTGGCCCATCAGCATCTGGCCCAGCGTCTCGAACACCAAGATTATGATGACCAGTGCGATGAAGACATTGGCCTCGTTCGGCCAGGACCGCTTCCGCGCGTCGAAGGTCAGCCCGCCGACGCCATGCGACGGTTGTGGCGATCTTGCCATGTGTGGTGTCCCCCGCAAATTCCCGTGGCGACCAAATCGCGCCATCGGGGTCGTGACCGGGGCAGCACCCTGCCGCCCCGGTCAATCCGAGATCGGATCAGTTCTTGCTGATGAAATCGGCGACGTTCGCAGGTGTCACCAGCTGGAACGGCACGTAGACCTTCTGCTCCACCGTTTCGCCCCTGGCCAGTTTCAGCGCCGCGTCCAGCGCTCCGGCACCCTGCCCTGCGGCATCCTGGAACACGGTCACGTCCTGATCGCCTGCCTGCATCGCGGCCAGCGCGTCCTGGGTCGCATCCACACCGGCCACGATCACGGCATCCATCGCGACGCCGCCCGCCTTCATCGCCTGAATGGCACCCAGTGCCATCTCGTCGTTGTTGGCGATCACGGCGTCGAACGTCTCACCGGTGGACAACCAGTTGGTCATAAGGTTCTGCGCCTCGTCGCGCGACCAGTTGGCGGTCTGTTCGTCAAGGATGTTCAAGGTCACGCCGCAGTTGCCCGATGCCATCACGTCGTGGATGTCGGCGGTGCGCTGCACGGCGGCCTGGTTCGACAGCTGGCCCATCATGACATAGATGTTCGCCTCGGTCTTGCCGGCCTCGGCCAGCAGGCGGCAGACTTCCATCGTCTCCAGCGTGCCGGAGTCGACCTCGTTGGATGCGACGAAGGCCTGGTTGTCGGGCAGCGTGTCGACGTTGATCGGCTCGCGGTTGACATAGACCAATGGCACGCCGGCAGCCTCGGCCGCCTGCGACATGGCTTCGGTCGCAGATGTGTCGACCGCGTTCACGATGATCGCATCCACGCCAGAGGCCACGAAGTTGTTGATCTGGTCCAACTGCTTGGCCACGTCGTCCTGCGCGTCCTCGACCTGCAGGGTCACGCCGTCCATGCCTTCGGCCGTTGCGATCATGCCGTTGCGCAGCACGGTCAAGAAGTTGTCGTCGAAGCGCGCCATCGACACGCCGATGTTCTCTGCCATCGCCGTCGTGGACAGAAGCGAGGCGATGCCCGCCGCGATCAAGGTCTTTTTCATGTCGTCCTCCCAAACCGGTGTCCGGCGCACCTGAAATCGTTTTGCCGGAAACCCCCTCCCGGGGCTTTATCGTCGCGTCAGGCTGCCATTTGGGACAGGCCCGCCGTGATGAATGTCATGGATGCGCGCAATGCCGGTGCCGGATCGGCCAGATCATGAACCAACGGCGAAAAGGGCTCGAACGACAGCGGGCCGGAATAGCCGTCGGCCCGCAGCGCAGCGATCTGTGCCAGATTGCCCAACCGGTCATCGCCGTCGACCAGCACGCGATGTGCATCCGTCATCTCGTCGAAAGCGGGGCCGGGATCGGTCACGCCGGAGATATGCACGAGGCCGGTCTGCGCCGCATGGAACGCGCCGCCGCCAGCCAATGCGTGATGGAATGTGTCATGCACCAGCTTGATCGTGTCGCCGGCGTCCATTGTGGCGATCACGGCGACCGCGTCTGACTTGTGACGCAGCGAACTGACCGTGAATCCCAAGGGTTCGACCAGACCGACCAGACCGGCATCGCGCAGCAGCGGCAGCAGGCCGTCCAGCGCGCGCTTCAGGTTGTCGCGGGGCACGTCGACGCCCCAACCGTCGTTGCGCGGGATCAGGGCCACCGCCTCTGCGCCGCAGGCCTTGGCGACCGCGATCAAGGCCTTCGCCTCCTCCTCTTTCGCAGGACCATAGTCATTGAAGGATTTCACTTCGGCCAGCGCAAGGATGCGCAATCCCCGGCTGCGGGCGGCGTCGGCCACGATGGCGGGTGCGTGTCCGTGGAACAGCGGCGCTGACAGATCGTTGCGGAACTCGACCCCGACCGCGCCGACGCTGACGGCCAGATCCAGCAACGCGTCATATCGCAAACCGGGGACCGTCATGTGATTGATGCCGAACGCCTGCGCCATGACTTTTCCCCGAGCCGCTCTTTGTCGTGTGGCACGTTGCCGCGCGAAGACAGATTCGGTCAATCCATTCACGACCCTTTCTGTCATGCCTGATAGGATGACCGTCAAGCATGATGGTATGACATCATGAGACGCTTTCCGGCAGGAACAGGTCCGGCTGCAGAAAATGCTGCCCGACGATGGGAAGCGCATCGTGCAGCTTGGCGTCGATCATGTGGCCCATCACGTCTGCGCATAAACGCGCCAGCGGCGTGGCGATGACCATCGTGACATAGCGATCCACCAATGCCGCGCGGCTTTCAGGTGTCAGCTCGTTAACAACGAGCGCTACGTCGCCGGGCGCGCGCAGCTCTCTGACGGCGGCAATTGCCCCTTCCATCCCGCCGCCTGCACAATAGATGCCGCGCAGATGGCGGTTGCGGTCCAGCAGGTCCAGTGTCGCCTCGTAGGTGACTTGCCGCGTTTCCAGATTGACCAGCGTATCCATGATCTGAAAATCCTGCGCGAATTCGCGGATGTAGCTGCGAAAGCCCGTCTCACGCAGTTCATGCCCATGCCAGCGATAGCCGCCGACAAACACCGCCAGCTTGCCCGGCTCTTTCGCGGCCAGATGCACCATGGACGCGGCGATGCGTCCGACCTTGATATTGTTCAGCCCCATGTAGCTTTGCCTTTCGCCTTGGGCAAAGTCATTGAGCAGCGCAAAGCAGGGAATGCCCCGCGCGCGCAGGCTGACGACCTTTTCGGTGATCGTGTTGTGGCTGACGGCCGTGGCGGCGATGCAATCGCAATCGCGTGCCAGATCTTCCATGCAGGCTGCGAAATCGCCAGGTGACTGCGATGGGGAAAAGACGATGCGCGGAACGATGCGGACCTTGTCCTGCCCCGCCGCCGCGGACAGGATCGCGGCGTGGAACGCCTTGTAAAAGGCCTGCGCCTGCTTGTGCAGGACGAACCCGACGCGCACGACAGGCCGGTCCGCTTGCATGCGTTGATTGATCAGTCCCGCTGCGTGATAGCCGATCTCCTGCGCCGCCTCGTAGACCTTGCGGGCGGTTTCCTCTCTTACCCGGGCCCTGCCATTCAGGACCCGGTCGACTGTCGCGACACTGACGCCGGATGTCCTTGCAAGATCGTCGATGGTCGGTCGGCGGGCCATGATAACCTCATTCGATTTGATGTGATTCCATCATGACTTCTATCGACGCCTGACCGATTATGAAAGGTTCCTGCGGTTTTCTCTGGGCCGATCGCCACGCGGTTTCGTAAGGCTGGTGGTGCATCACGCACAGGGAACGACGCCATGCCTCGAGACTATTCCATGACCGGACCCGACGCCGAACAGGCCGTCGCGACCGGTCTGTCCGCCGCCGATTGGTACCATACCGACTTGCCACGCAAGGACATGAAGGCGCTGATGCAGCGCCGCGACGCGCCGGCGATCCGCGACACCGCGATCCTGTTCGGTCTGATGATCGCTCTGGCAGCAGGCGGCGTAATGTTGTGGGGCAATGTGTGGGCCGTTCCGTTCTGGCTCGGTTACGGCGTCCTGTACGGGTCCGCAATGGACAGCCGCTGGCACGAATGCGGCCACGGGACCGCGTTCCGCACGTCATGGATGAACGACGCCCTCTATCAGATCGCCAGCTTCTGCATGGTGCGCAATCCGGTCGTCTGGCGGTGGAGCCACGCGCGCCACCACACGGACACGGTCATCGTCGGCCGCGACCCCGAGATCGCCGTCATGCGCCCGCCCGCGCTGTTACGGCTGCTGTTGAACGTCTTCGGCATTCTGGATGCCTTGCAAGGGTGGAGTAGGATGCTGCGCAACGCCAGCGGTCGTCTGGACGCGGAAGAGGCGACATGGGTCCCGGAAAGCGAACAGCCGAAGGTGATCCGTATCGCCCGCATCTGGGTTGCCATCTATGCGGCAACCATCGGGATCGCCATCGCGACGGGGTCCATCATACCGGTGATGCTGATCGGATTGCCCCGGCTTTACGGTGCCTGGCACCACGTGATGACTGGAGTGCTGCAACACGCCGGGCTGGCGGACAACGTGAACGATCACCGCTTGAATTCGCGCACCGTACTGATGAACCCTGTCAGCCGCTTCATCTACTGGAACATGAATTATCACGTCGAACACCACATGTTCCCGATGGTGCCGTATCACCGCCTGCCGGACCTGCACGCCGCGATCCGCCATGACCTGCCCGCGCCCAGCCCCTCCATCCTTGCCGCCTATGTCGAGGTCTGGCCGGTCCTGCGCCGCCAGTTGAGGAACGAGGATCACTTCCTGACCCGCACCCTCCCGACCACCGCCCGCCCCTACCGCGACGACCTGCACGCCGCGGCTGTCGACGGCCTGATCCCCACCTGAAGGATATCGCCATGACCACCTGGATTAATGCCTGCACCATCCATGATATCGACCCAGAGGATGTCATCCGGTTCGACCACGAGGGTCGGACCTTTGCCATCTACCGCAGCCCGGACGACGCATACTTTTGCACGGACGGGCTTTGCACCCATGAGCAGGTCCATCTGGCCGACGGATTGGTGATGGATCACACGATCGAATGTCCCAAGCACAACGGCCGCTTCGATTACCGCACGGGTGCCGCACTGCGCGCGCCGGTCTGTGTGAATCTGCACAGCTACCCGACGCGCATCAACGGTGACCGGGTGATGATCGGACTGGACGACTGAAGCGCCCCACCGTCGCCGACCCGCGCGCGCTGAAGGCAAACGCGCCTTCGCATCGCGAGGATCAGGACTTACGGGTCTGCAAGGGGACCTATGCGATTGCGCGGGGATTTGCTTTCAGGTCCCATTCATGCCCGGCTTCAGGACGACCTTGGTCCAGTCGTTCTGGTTGTAGCGGAAGTTCTCATAGCCTCGTGGCGCGTCTTCCAGCGACAGACGGTGAGAAATCAGGAACGTGGTGTCGATCTCGCCTTCGCCGATCCGGCGCAGCAAATCCGGCAGGTAACGTTGCACATGGGTTTGTCCGGACCTGACCTGCACGCCCTTTTCCATCAGGGCACCCAGCGGAAACTTGTCCAGAAAACCGCCATAGACCCCGGGGATCGAAATTCGCCCCCCCTTACGCACGGCCATGATCGCCTCGCGCAGGGCATGGCCGCTGTCGGCACCGGCACCGATATTCTGCTTGATGTTGTCAAGCACGGTGTCCGGGGCGAAGCTGTGCGATTCCATGCCGACGGCGTCGATCACGGCATCCGGGCCAAAGCCACCTGACATCTCCATCAAGGCCTCCAGCACGTGGGTTTGTTTGAAGTCGATGACGTCCGCCCCCAGCTTGCGCGCCAGGTCGAGCCGGGCGGGGAATTCATCGATCGCGATCACGCGGGCGGCCCCCATCAGGCGGGCAGCCTGAATGGCGAAGAGGCCGACCGGGCCGCAGCCCCAGACTGCAACGGTGTCGCCATCCTCGATCTGCGCGTTCTCGGCCGCCATCCAGCCAGTGGGCAGGATGTCGGACAGAAACAGCACCTGATCGTCATCAAGACCTTCGGGAATGTCGATCGGCCCGATGTCGGAAAACGGCACCCGAACGTATTCCGCCTGCCCTCCCGGATAGCCGCCGGTCAGGTGCGAATATCCGAACAGGGCGCTGACGGCATGACCGTAAAGGTTCTCGGTCACATCCTGCTTTTCCACGGGATTGGTGTTGTCGCAGGCCGAATACAGCTGCTTCTGGCAGAAGAAGCAGGCTCCGCAGGATATGGTGAACGGCACCACGACGCGCTGGCCTTTCTTGAGGGTGCTTTTCGGACCCACGTCCACCACGCGACCCATGAATTCGTGGCCAAGGATATCGCCCGCCATCATGCCGGGGATCACCCCGTCGTAAAGGTGCAGGTCGGACCCACAAATCGCGGTCGAGGTGATTTCGATGATCGCATCGCGAGGATTGACGATCTCGGGGTCAGGCACTGTATCCACGCGGACGTCGTGCTTTCCATGCCAGGTCAGGGCGCGCATGTCATTCTCCTTCGGTGTCGGTCTTGCGGTTGGCAGAGGTGGCGATCTCGCCCGTCTCCAGCAGCATCTTCAGCCGCTTGAGCTCGCGGCGGCCTTGCACGTGTGGTTCGGCCTGAAACGCCTTGGCGATCCAGCGGCCCAATTCGCCCATCGGCGGCACATAGGCGATGATCGCCTCGACCTCTGTGCCGCGTCCGCCGGGTGCATCGCGGAACAGGACCTTGCCGCTGGTTTCGATCCCTGAATCGGCGGTGGACTGCCAAGAGATTTCGGAACCTTCGCGATCCTCGACGATCCGCGTCTCCAGATGCACGTCCCGGCCCATCGGACCCTTGATGGTCCAGCGGGTCAGGTCGCCGTCCACGCTGATGTGGCGGACATTTTCCATGAAGGTCGGCAGATTCCTGAAGTCGCGAAAGTAGGCGTAGACCTCTTGACGGGACCGGGCGATCGTCACGGTGCGACCGACGACCGCGTGACGGCCAAATCTTCGTTGCCGACTGGTGCGACCCGGTGCGCTGTCCGGTGGCCGGACGGCGACCTTGTTCCGGCTCTCGACCTGATACAGCAGCGTCAGTCCCGCCAACCCGACAGCCGTGGCCGCCAGAAAGCCCATCCTGCCTTTTCGGCCGGTGTCACGTGAATCCATCATGCCTTCCCTCCAGCTATTCTGCGTGACGGTCGCAGCCCCAAGGCTCAAGTGCCGTTCGGATGTCCGTCACCGCCAAACCTGTCTGTGCAGAACGACACGTCATGCTTTCGGTTCCGAATGAATTGTCATCACGTCGGGGTCGCCGGACAAAAGGTCTAGGACGCGGGCATGGGATATACTTGCGACATCGCAGGCCGATGACGGAATGGGTGTGGCCCAATCCAGCGTGTCCGCCGCTTCAGAGATCACGCCACCTGGGGATCGCGACGACCGCGTTCGTGCAGGTTCTGGAAGCACGGCGGATCTTTGGTCTGTCGGGACGATGCTCTGAATTTGCTTCAGGCAAGAAAAAACGGCCGGATTGTGAAATCCGGCCGTGACGTCATGAAAAATTCTTTAGGAAAATCAGCTTGCCTTGCGGCGACGCAAAGCTCCAAATCCGGCAAGCGCACCGATCAGCAGAAAACCTGCGGCGGGTACGGGAACGGCGGGCGGCACGACGTCATAGCTGATCGAGCGGATCTTGAACCCGTCGCTGCTGTGGTTCGCGCCGATGCCAAAGATCGAGCCCTTGTAGGGGGTCGCAAAGGAGTAAGTGCGGTTGCTGCCGTTGTTGGTCAGGCCAAGATTGCTGACGAATGTGCCGTCGGACAGCTTGAGGTCGAAGTCATCGTTGCCGTCGGCGTAGCTGAACGTGATGCCGGTCAGGGCGACCATCATCGTGCCAAAATCGAAGAACGCCATCTCGAACGCCCCTCCGCCGGCCTTTTTGCCGTCGATCAGGTGGTCATCGTACGTATGCTCCCACCAACCCCAGCTGTCACAATCGCCGACACCGTGCGTGTCCAATCCACTGGTGCAAATCCCCAGCCCACCATTGCTGGAGGTATAGCTGGCGATCAGGGCAGTTCCGGCGAACGCATTGCCGCTGCCGTCAACGCGACTGCCGCTGACGTTGACCGTCTCGCTGCCATTCGTGAAGGACAACGGCCCAGCCTGTGGTGCATTGTAGGAGGTGTTGAAATTGATGGTCGCAGCTGCGGCAGCGTTCGCAACCGCCAGTCCGCCGATCATGGTCAAAGCACCCAAACCTATTTTGACAATATTC
>NZ_JBMERN010000033.1:0-41982 GCF_049310965.1 Loktanella sp. DJP18
GAGATGTTTCCCTATCTTCCTGTCGATCGCGTGAAAGCAACATATCATTTGCCGCTTCAAAAGATTGCCGTGTCTTCATATATTGCTGAGGCAATAAGAGATCTCGGCGAGACCGAAAATATTTTTGTTGTTCCGAACGGAATTCGGATAGAAGACTTTACCGTTCCATTGCGTAAGAAGGGACCCTCTCCCGTGTTTGGGTTTCTTTATGCAAGCACGCCTCGGAAAGCCGTTGCTCGCGCCATTGATTCATTAGTGGTTGCAAAAGCCAGTGTGCCGGAGTTGACAGCTGTCGCGTTTGGAAATTCCGCCATTCATTCAAATCATGTCTTGCCCGATTGGGTCGAATACCACCAGAGTCCGGAACAACGCAGCATTCCCGAACTCTATGCGCGGTGTGACGGCTGGCTTTTTTCCAGCGATAGCGAGGGTTTCGGCCTTCCCATCCTTGAGGCGATGGCGTGCCGGACACCTGTCATCGCGACGCGGGCCGGGGCCGCGCCAGAGTTGGTCAATGACGGTAACGGCGCACTCGTTGCCTTTGACGCAGCGGATATAGCGGCGCAGATCGTTGCGCTATGCAACCTGTCCGACCAACGCTGGCAGGCCAAGTCGGATGCAGCCTACGCCACGGCGCAGCACCATACATGGGAGAAGGCGACGGACAGGTTGTTGACGCTTCTCACTGACCCGCCGGACTGATGATGCACGCCCGACCCGCGACGGCCGCCGGTTGACAGGCGGGGCGTTTATCGCGACACATCTGGTATACCATTTTCAAGGGATGAGACATGACCAAGACACTTGCCATCGGGTCCTACAATGCGACCGACCGGGCGGCCTTGACCGACGCATTCGACGCGCTGGTCATCGAGGATCCCTCGGCGTTGAGTGGGCTGTCGGACGCGCAACGAACGGACATCACCGCTGTCGCCTACACTGGTCATCACCGGTTTGGAGAGGCCGAGATGGCGTATCTGCCGAACCTTCGCGTCGTCGCCAACTACGGTGTCGGTTACGACGCGATCGACGTGAAGGATGCAGATGCGCGCGGCATCAAAGTGACCAATACGCCCAATGTGCTGAACGACGATGTCGCGGACCTCGCGATTGCAATGTGGTTGATGCAGGGACGAGAGATGCGTTTGGCAGAGCAGCGGGTGCGGAGCGGTGCCTGGGCCAAGGATGGACCTGCGCCCCTGAATCGCAAGCTGTCGGGCAAGACGGCGGGCATCATGGGGATGGGCCGGATCGGACGTGACATCGCCGACCGCCTCGCGGCGTTCAAGATGGATATCCACTATCACGCCCGCAGCGAGAAGCAGACGCCGGGCTGGACCTATCACGCGGACCCCGTCGATCTGGCGCGCGCCGTGGATTTCATGTTCGTGGCGCTTGTCGGCGGACCCGACACCGAGAAATACGTCAGCCGCGACGTGATCGCAGCGCTCGGCCGCGACGGGGTGATCGTCAACATCTCACGCGGGTCGGTGATCGACGAAGAGGCGCTTCTGGACGCTTTGGAGAGCGGAGGGATCGCCGGCGCCGGGCTCGACGTCTTCGTCGGGGAACCGCAGGTCAACCCGCGGTTCCTGAAGCTCGAGAATGTCGTGCTGCAACCGCATCAGGGATCGGCCACCGTTCAGACACGCGCGGCGATGGCGCAACTGCAGCGCGACAACATCGCGGCGCATCTGAAGGGGGCCGATCTGCTGACCCCGGTCAACTGATGCCCTAGCTCTCGAAATCCGCGACGGTCGGCCGCTTGCCTAGGGTGATGTGGTCGATCTCTTCCTGCTGCAGGCCAAGGATGATCGACGGGATCATCAGGCAGACCATCACGAAGATCGGCAGGCCGACGACGGTGATGACCTGTTGCAGGGCCGTGATGCCGGTATCCCCCGCCAAAACGATTAGCATGACTGCGACCAGTCCCTCGGACACGCCCCAGAACACGCGCTGCCTGACCGGTCCCGGCTTTGAATCGCCCGTGCACAGCATGTCGATAACCAATGACGCGCTGTCGGATGAAGTAGCGAAGAAGATGGCCACGACCACCACCGCCAGGCCCTGCACCAGAGGCACGAAGGGAAAGTGTTCGAAGAAGGCGAACATGGCCAGCGGCACGGACTCGGCCACCGCATCGCTGATCTGCCCGGCGCTGTCACCCATTGCTGCACGGGCGGCGGCACCGATGCCGTCGATCTCCATCGCTTGCCAGCCGAAGATGGCGAACCAGATCAGCGTGAACAGCGACGGGGCCAGCAAGACACCGAGGACGAATTCGCGGATCGTGCGGCCCTTGGAAATCCGGGCGACGAACAGTCCGATGAACGGCGACCAGGTCACGGTCCAGGCCCAGTAGAACACGGTCCAACCGCCCTGCCAGCCCCAGTCGTCCGTGACCGGGTTGCCGTCGGCCAGCATGTCGTTCCAGAAGGCAAGGCGCGGCAGGTTCGACAGGTAGAGGCCGAAGGTTTCGACGATGCCGCGCAGAAGGAACAGCGTGGAGCCGGTCAGCAGCACGAAGATCATCAGGGCGACGGCCAGACCGATGTTGATGTTCGACAGCAGCTTTACCCCGCTGTCGAGGCCCGCGACGATCGACACGACTGCCACGGCGGTCAACACCGACAGGATCAAGACCTTGAGTGTTACGCCGTCCTGCCAGCCGAACAATTCCGACAGGCCGGCGGCGATCTGCGACGATCCCAGACCGAGCGAGACCGCCACACCGAACAACGTGCCGAGCACGGCGAAGATGTCGATTGTCTTGCCGACGGGGCCATAGATCCCGTCCTTCAGCAACGGATAGAAGACAGAGCTGACACGGATCGGCAGGTCATAGCGGTAGATAAAATAGGCGAACGCAAGGCCCGGGAGGGTGAAGATCGTCCAGGTGTGCAGGCCAAGATGATAGATCGCGATGGACATGGCATCCTTGGCCGCCGCGGCGCTGTAGGGTTCGACCCCCGGCAGCGGCGGTGCCGAGAAATGAGAGATCGGCTCTGCCACGCCCCAGAACATCAGAACGGTGCCGATGCCGCCGGCAAACAGCATCGTGAACCAGGACAGGTTGGTGTATTCGGGGCGCGAGTCCCGGGGGCCAAGGCGGATGTGACCGAACCGCGACGCGGCCACCCAGATCAGAAAGCCCAGCCAGGCGTTGACCCCGAGGATGAAGAACCAGCCCAGATTGGTGACGATCCACGCGCGTCCCGTGGCGAACATGTCGCCGATCGGGGCCGGTGCCACGATCAGCGCCGCAACAAAAGCGACCATGATGCCAGCTGACATGAAAAAGATCGTGGGATCGGTCCGAAGACCCAGGCGTCGTGCGAGCGTGTCCAATGCACCTCTCCCTCTGAATTGTCGGGTCGGTTGGCACATCGGTGCCGATACCCTCTGCGAGGTGCCCGTCTTGTGATGGCCAACGCGACGTGTCGGACGCGTGTTCCGGACTTTTCGGGAAAGTTCGGATTATACCGGTCGCGACGTGTGTTCACGGGCGATCGCTGCACCCTGCACCTCTGCCAGATCGACTGCGCCTGCCATAGTCGGACGCGGCGTGGTCTGTTAGGTTGCGGCCATGACTGACACAACGGCTTATCACGCACCGCGCATCTTTGACGGAGAGACATGGCACGACATGGCCGCGCTTGTCGTGACCGATGCTCGCGTTGCGCGAATCGTGCCGCAAGCGGATGCACCGGCGGGCATGCGGATCGACCACATGCTGGCTCCGGGCTTTGTCGATCTGCAGGTCAATGGCGGCGGCGGGACGCTCTTCAACGACGCGCCGACACCGCAAGGCATTGCTACAATCTGCGACGCTCATGCGCGCCTTGGCACCACGGCGCTGATGGTGACACTGATCACGGACACCGTCGATGTGACGGTGAAGGCCATTGCGGCAGCCCAAGGCGCGCGGCATCCGGCGTTCCTTGGCTTGCACCTTGAGGGGCCGCACATTGCTGTCACGCGGCGCGGCACCCATGACGCGGCCTTGATCCGACCCATGACTCCGGACGACCTGAAAATGCTGATGCAAGCAGCAGAGGCACAGGCCCATCTGATCTGCACGCTCGCCCCGGAATCGGTGACCCCGGCGCAAATCGCGGCCTTGGTCGGTGCGGGTGCCGTCGTCAGCATCGGCCATTCGGACTGCGATTTTGACACGGCCCGCACCTGCGCCGACGCGGGTGCCACGATGGATACTCATTTGTTCAACGCCATGAGCCCGCTGGGCCACCGGACACCCAACCTCGTCGGCACCGCGCTGGACGACGGGCGCCTGTGGGCCGGGCTGATCGCCGACGGCCATCACGTCGACCCCGCCGCGCTGCGGATCGCGTTGCGGGCCAAGGCGGGGCCAGCGGGGGTGTTTCTTGTCTCGGACGCCATGTCCACCGTAGGCAGCGACGTGACAGAGTTGACGCTGAACGGGCGGCGCATCCGACGGGCCGGCGGCAGGCTGTCACTCGATGACGGGACGCTGGCCGGTGCCGATATCGCGCTGATCGATGCTGTGCGGTATGTGCATCTGACGCTGAACACGCCCTTGGAACAGGCGTTGGCGCTTGCCTCTTCTGCACCGGCGGCCGCATTGGGGCTGTTGGACCGGGGTCATCTGCGGCCGGGCGCGCGCGCGGATTTCGTCGCGCTGACACCTGAAATCACGACAGCGGCGACGTGGATTGGCGGTCGGCCCGCATGATCCTGTGCGGCGACATCGGTGGCACCACGATCAGGCTGGCCGAGGCGCTCAGCCCGCGGGACATCATGCTCCGGCAGCATGTCCCGACACCGACACAGGATTTCGAGGCCTTCGTCGCCGTGCTGCGGACAGCGGTGGTGCAGGCGAAAACCCCGCCGCGTGCGCTCGCGCTTTCGCTGGCAGGCGTCATCGACCCTGACACGGGCCTTGCCACGGTCGCGAACATTCCCTGCCTGTCGGGGCGTCCGCTTCTGGCCGATCTGACGGCGGCTTTGGGCTTGCCGGTGATCCTGGCCAATGACGCCGACTGTTTTGCTTTGGCCGAGGCGCAGATCGGTGCCGGGCGCGGTCATGCCGTCGTCTTCGGCCTGATCCTCGGCACCGGCGTCGGCGGCGGTGTCGTCGTGCACGGGGAACTGATTGCCGAGACCGGTTTCGCCGGAGAAATCGGTCACGGGCCAGTCGCGCAGCGCATCCTGGACGACCCTGCAGTGACGCTGCCCGCCTTTGCCTGCGGGTGCGGGTTGACCGGATGCCTTGACGCGGTCTGCTCTGCGCGGGGCATGGAACGGTTGCACCGGCACCTGCACGGACAGGATAGCGACAGTCGTGCCATCGTCGGGGGCTGGCAGGACGGCGACATCGCAGCCGCCCAGACGATTGCGGTCTGGCTGGCGGTGCTGTCGGGGCCGCTGGCGATGGTTCAGAACGTGCTGGGTGCTGGTATCATCGTCGTCGGAGGCGGTCTGTCCACCGCGCCCGCACTTGTCGCGGCGCTGGATGTGGCCGTGCGTGCCCGTATCCTGCGCCGCACCGACCGACCCCTTGTCGTGCCGGCGCAATGTGACGTCGAACCGGGACTGATCGGGGCGGCGATCCTGGGTCTTGCCTTGGCCGATAAAATCCCACGGCCCGTCTAAGCGCCATTGCCCGTTCCGAGCCTGCCGCAAAATTGCGCGCGATGACGCGATGGGCGGCGTAGCTCCGTTCAAGCTGATCAAACTGCCGCAAGGGTGGAACAGGTGACCCGCTGAAACGTTGTCTGCGTGCATCATGAACATACTCACACCCGTCGCCAAAGGAACATCATCATGTCCGTTCTGGATACCGTCGTCTTTCCAGTCGCAGGTCGTGGCACACGACTTCTTCCGTTGACGAAGTCGGTCCCGAAAGAGCTTTTGCCCGTCTACGACAAGCCGGTCCTGCAATTCGCAGTCGAAGAGGCGCTTGCCGCCGGTGCCAAACGGCTGGTCTTCGTCACCCATGCGTCCAAGCCTGCGATCGGGGATTATCTGCGGCCCGACGACTCGCTGACGGAGACGCTTCGGTCCGACGGCAAGGCCCGTCTCGCCGAAGCACTGGACGCCATCACCCTCGGTCGTGACGTCGAGGTGATCTTCACGGAACAGGACGAGCCTCTTGGATTGGGTCATGCGGTCCTGATGGCAGCCGACCATGTGCGCGGCGATGCCTTCGGCGTAATCCTGCCAGACGATGTAATTCTGGGCGAGCCCTGCCTGCCAGAGATGGCGGCGGCTTATGACAGCGGGCACATGATCGCGGCGATGGATGTGGCAGCGCAGGACGTAAAGAAATACGGCATCTTCCGCCCTCTGACCGACACGTCGCTTGGACGGGTCGTGCGGGCCAGCGCCTTGGTCGAGAAGCCTTCGCCCGAAGATGCGCCGTCGCGGCTGGCCGCCGTTGGTCGGTACATTCTGGATACGCGCATTTTCGATGCGCTGCGCCAGCTGTCCCCCGGTGCCGGTGGCGAATACCAGTTGACCGACGCCATCGCTGCGGACGCGACCTCGATGAACCTGACCGGTTACCGTTTCTCGGGCGAACGCCATGACTGTGGATCGCACGCCGGGTTGCTGGGGGCCGCCAACGCCCGCGCGGCAGAGGTGACGCAGGCTGTGGCAGCCGAATGACAGATGACAGGGCCACGCTTTCAAGGGTGACGCCAGACGATCTTTTCCTGTTCGTCGACTTTGACGGCACGCTGGTCGATCTTGCCGCGACGCCGGACGGGATCGACGTGCCGGATATGTTGCCCGATCTTCTGCGCCGGCTGCACGCGCGCCTCGACGGGCGGCTGGCGCTTGTGTCAGGGCGCGAGGTCGGCACGCTGGAACGTTTTCTGCCGGATTTTCCCGGCGACATCTTTGGGGCCCACGGGGCCGAGGCGCGTCGGGGCGGTACCCTGGTCCGTCACGCTCTGGTCGGAAGTTCGATCGTCGCGCAGGTCCAGCGGCAGGCGCAAGAGGCCGTCGAGGCGACCCCCGGCCTGACGTTGGAAACAAAGGGGACGGGTGCCGTCCTGCACTATCGCGCCGCGCCGCAGTCCGAGGCGGCGGCGCGCGACGCCGCACAACGCATTGCCGACGCGGCTTCGGACATGGAACTGCACGTCTCCAAGATGGCGTTTGAAATCCGGCCCGCCGACGCCAGCAAGGCCGGGGCGGTGCGCCGCGCGATGGAGGGTCAGCCAGCCGGGATCCGCCCGGCGGTGATTGGTGACGACGTCACAGACGAAGAAGCGATGGCCGTGGCACTGGAACGCGGTGGGCTTTGCGTCCGCGTCGGGTCAGGCGATACCTGCGCGCCACACCGTCTTGACGATCCGAAGGCCGTGCGTGCCGTGCTGGCGCAATGGGCAAGCCCATGACCGGGCGTCTGGTCGTCGTATCGAACCGGGTGCCGTCCGACGGACCGCCGTCCGGGGGGCTCGTGGTGGCGCTGCACGATTGCCTGACCGAAGAAGGGGGCACCTGGTATGGCACCTCGGGTCGGATTGCGCCGACGGCGCAAGACGAATTCACGGACGTGGCTGGCGATGGCTATGACATGCGGACCTTCGACCTGACGCAGGCCGAACATGACGGCTATTACCTTGGTTACGCCAACTCGGTCCTGTGGCCGTTGTGTCACCGGCGCGCCGACCTGATGGCCTTGAATTCCGGCGATTATGACACCTATCTTGGCGTCAATCGCCGGCTGGCGCGCATGATGGCGCGCGACTTGAAACCCGACGATCAGGTCTGGATTCACGACTATCACTTTCTGCCGCTGGCCGCCTGTCTGCGGGCCGAAGGTGTGACGGCCACGCTCGGATATTTCCACCACATCCCGTTTCCCGCGGTTCACGATCTGCTGGCGCTGCCGGAACACGAACTCTTTCCGCACTGGATCGCCAGCTTCGATCTTGTCGGCCTTCAGACGCAACGCGATGTCGCCGCGGCGCTCGAGATGTATCGCTCTCTTGCCGGGGCCGAACAGTTGCGCGACGGGTCGCTGCACTATGACAACCGCACCTTCGAGGTGCGCAGTTTCCCCATCGGGATCGACGCCAAATCCTTTGCGCAGGCGGCCGCTCAGCGGGACGGGCGCGACCTGCTGAACCTGGGAGCGAAGGAACGGCTGGTGATCGGCGTCGACCGGCTGGACTATTCCAAGGGCCTCGACAATCGGCTGCGCGCCTTCGGTGCCTATCTGGAAGCGCGAGAGGACAACGACCCGCGCGCCTCTCTCTTGCAGATCGCCCCGCCGACCCGAGAGGAAGTCGCCGCCTATCAGAACATCCGTAACGAGACGGAGCGGATATCCGGTCAGGTCAATGGCCTGCACTCCGATCTGGACTGGACGCCGATCCGCTACATCCACCGCGCCATTCCGCGAGAGACCATTGCACCGCTGTACCGGGCCGCTGACGTGGGATTGGTCACGCCGTTCTGCGACGGCATGAACCTGGTTGCCAAGGAATATGTGGCCGCACAGGACCCGGACGATCCCGGCGTCCTGATCCTGTCGCAATTCGCGGGGGCAGTGGAACAGATGCCATCCGCCGTGATCGTGAACCCCTATGACATCGGAGAGATGGCGCAGGCCCTGCGCACCGTCTTGGCCATGCCCCTTGCCGAGCGCCGCGCGCGGCATGACGACCTGTTAGCAGGGGTGCTGCGCGACGATGTCGGGCACTGGACGCGGACCTATCTCGACACGATGTCGCGACTGGCCGCCAAGCGTCTGGCGGACAAGGGCGACTGACGCCTTAAGGTTTGTCGTCGGCCAGATAGTGGCGGATATTGTCCTGAAAGCTGTCGTCCGCGGTCAGACCAAGACGGGTTGCCTTGCCGGCGTGGATATCCCAGCGCCAGCCAGACACGATGCGCTGTACATCCGGTTGCGGGGTCCAGTCGATCAATTCCGCAGGTGCAGGGCCGGCAACCTCTGTCATGGCGTCGATCATCTGGCCGATGCTCCATGTGCGACCCGGCATCTGCATGACGCGGTTCTGGCCAAGGTCGTCGGCCAACAGGTTCGCACCCTTGATCAGATTCTCGACGCATTTGCGGGGTGACAGGTAGTAGTGCAGGAAATCGGCGTCCACCGGGCAGATCGCCCGCTGGCCGTTCAGCGGTTCGCGAAAGATCGAGGACATAAAGCCCGAGGCAGCACGGTTCGGCAGGCCCGGCCGGACCGAGATGGTCGGCAGACGGAACGCGCGGCCGTCGATGAACCCCTTGCGGGTGTAATCGTTGATCAGGATTTCTCCGATCGCCTTCTGCCCGCCGTATGACGTCTGCGGGTTGGGATAGCTGTGATCGCCCAGCGGATCGGCGGCTTCTCCGCCATAGATCGCGATGGAGGAGGTGAAGACGACGACCGGCTGCGTGCCGAGTTGGCGGCAGCGTTCGAGGACGTTGTAGGTGCCGAAGAGGTTGATCTTCATGCCGGTGTCGAAATCCTCCTCTGCATGAGAGGAAACGATGGCAGCCAGCAGATAGATCACGTCGGTCTGTGGCGTGATGGCCAAGGCCACCGATGCGGGGTCCGCGATATCGCAGACGGTCGTGGCAACGGCAAAGGGCGCGTCGACCGGCGCAGGGTCCTTGATGTCGGCCAGGGTCAGGTGCGCGATCCTCTGGCCCCGCAAGGTGGCGATCCGGGCAAGGCTGGCCGCGAGCTTTTGGCCAACGACACCGCCGCCGCCGAGGATGAGGATGTTCATGGGGTGTCTCCATTTGGGATTGTGGCGGCAAGTGTGAGGCTGACAAACTTGAACCGCGATTCGGCCAAGGCGATCCGCGCGGCAAGGTAGCCGAGGCAGGCAAGAGACAGGCCCATCAGCATCGCGCGTGGCGACGGGACGTCAAGGATCAAGGCAGCAAGGCCGGTGATGACCGCGAGCAGCATGAGGTTCGTGCCGATGAACAGCCCGACGAGGTGGCGTAGCCCGGGATGAATCCCGAAGCCGGAATCGACCCTGACCCTGGACAGCCCGCCGGGACCCGACGGACCGATCAGGGACAGAACGGCTCCGGCATATGTCAGCACGGCCGGGCGGTCAGCATGGGCCGAAGACCAGTTGCACCTTCATTGCGCGCGTTCGGTCGTTGGCCGTGGCGAATGCCTCGGCAAAGTCGGCCAATGGAAAGCTGTGGGTCAGCAGCGGGGCGACGTCGATCAACCCGTCCTGCATCATGCGCACCGCCAGCGGAAAGGTCTCGTGAAACCGGAACGATCCGGTCAGTGACAGTTCGCGGGCGGTGATCATCATCATCGGCAGCGTCATGTCGCCGGACAGGCCAAGTTGCACGACCGTGCCGCGCGCGCGAAGCGTGGCAATGCCAGCGCCCAAGGCCGCTTGTGCGCCGGAACATTCGAACAGGACATCGAGGGTGCCTTTTGTGCCAAGGTAGGGCGACAGGGCGTCCGGGTCATTTGCGGTGTTCAGCGTCACGTCGGCGCCGCAGCGGCGGGCGATCTCCAGCACCGGGGCGGCGATATCGGTCGCGATGATCTGGGCGGCCCCCGCGCGGCGGGCGGCGAGGATCACGAGGATGCCGATGGGGCCGCAGCCCGTCACCAGCACCCGTTTGCCCAGCATGGGGCCGGCGCGGCTGACGGCGTGCAGCGCCACCGACAGCGGTTCGGCCATCGCGGCCTGCGACGCATCGAGTCCCGTCGCCACCACGCATTGCCCCGCCTCGACGATCAGGCTGTCGCGAAAGGCACCCTGTATATGTGGAAAAGGCATGGCAGATCCGTAGAACCGCATGTTCAGGCACTGGTTCGGCAGGCCGCGCAGACATTCGCTGCAGTTTCCGCAAGGGCGAGAAGGCGTGACGGCGACGAGGTCCCCGAGCGAGAGCAGTTCCACCCCCTCACTCAGTTCCGCGACGAAGCCCGCCACCTCATGCCCGAGGATCATTGGCTCGCGTAGCGTCACCGCGCCGAAACCGCCGTGATTGAAGTAGTGCAGGTCGGAACCGCAGATGCCGCCCCGCTGCATCGCGATACGGACCTGACCGGGGCCAAGGCTACCATCGGCCACGTCGGACAGGCGCAGATCGCGGGCGGCATGGGCGAAGAGGGCGCGGGGCATCTGGGCCGTCCTTGCATCGGGGAAAGAATGGTATACCATTTCATCAAGGCGGTTCGGTGGCGCATTGTCAAGGATGCCACCTGACACAGGACGGGGAGGTCCCATGACACTGTTCGATCTGACCGGACGCACGGCGCTGGTCACCGGATCATCCTTGGGCATCGGCTTTGCTCTGGCGCGCGGTCTGGCGCAGGCCGGAGCGCGCGTCGTGCTGAACGCACGCGACGCTGACCGGCTGACGGAGGCGGCAAATCGTCTGCGCGGCGAGGGGTTTGGCGTCGATACGCTGGTCTTCGACGTGACAGATGCCGCAAGGGCGCGGGTAGCAGTCGACGATTATGAAGCCGGGCGCGCCATCGACATCCTCGTGAACAATGCAGGGATGCAGCATCGCGGGCCGCTGGAGGATTTCGCCGTGGATGCCTTTGACCGGCTGATGCGGACCAACGTGAACTCTGCATTCTACGTCGGTCAGGCCGTCGGCCGGCACATGATCGCGCGGGGCGCGGGTCGGATCATCAACATCGCTTCTGTTCAAACCGCCTTGGCACGACCCGGCATCGCGCCCTACACCGCGTCCAAAGGGGCAATCGCCAACCTGACCAAGGGCATGGCGACCGACTGGGCGAAATACGGATTGAACTGCAACGCCATCGCACCCGGCTATTTCGACACGCCGCTGAATGCGGCACTGGTCGCCGATCCCGACTTCAGTGCCTGGCTGGAAAAGCGGACCCCGGCGGGCCGTTGGGGCAAGGTCGAAGAACTGGTCGGCGCGGCGGTCTTCCTGTCGTCCGATGCCAGCAGTTTCGTGAACGGACAGACGATTTTCGTGGACGGCGGCATAACGGCCAGCCTGTGAGGGAGCAATGACATGAACAAGCCGAAGATCGGATTCATCGGGGTTGGGTACATGGGCCACGGGATGGCCAAGAACCTGGTCCAGAAGGGTTATCCCTTGTTGGTCAAGGGGAACCGCAATCGCACGCCCATTGACAGCCTGACCGGCATGGGGGCGGTCGAGGTCGCGACAGCGCGCGAGATGGCGCAGGTCTGCGACATCATCCACCTGTGCCTCGGCAACTCGCCGCAGGTCGAGGCAGTGTTCGGCGGCGACGACGGGTTGCTTGCGGGCGCACGGGAGGGCCTGATCGTGATCGACACGACGACGGCGGACCCCACGTCGACCGCAAGACTGGCCGAGGCGCTAGCCGCCAAGGGCGGCACGCTGGTCGACGCGCCGCTGGGTCGCACGCCGAAGGAGGCAGAGGCAGGCACTCTCGACTGCATGGTCGGCTGCGATGCAGCGACGTTCGACGCGGTGAAACCTGTGCTGGATTGCTGGGCGGGAAACATCACCCACGTCGGGCCGTCGGGGTCGGGGCACAAGATGAAGCTGCTGATGAACTTCATCTCCATGGGCTATGCGTCGCTTTATGCGGAAGCGACCGTGTTGGGCGCTGCGGTGGGAATTCCCCCCGCCAAGGTGCGGCAGGTGATCGGCAGCAGCCGGCTGACGAACGGGTTCTTCGACACCTTCATGACCTACGCGGTGGACCGCGAGGAGGTCCACAAGTTCACCATAGCCAATGCGGCGAAGGACCTGCGTTATGTCGGTGCGATGGCCGATGCTGCGGGGCTGACGACGATCATGGCCTCGGCTGTGAAGCAGTATTTCGCGCAGGCAGAGGCGTCCGGGCATGGCGGGGATTTCGTGCCGTCGATCACTGACCGGGTGGGAGCGCTGAACGGGCTGGACATGCAAGCCGAGGCCGCGAAGGGGCGCGATCGATCTTTCACGAAAGATTAGGGGGCCAGCCCCCCGGCTGCGCCCCCCCGGGCTATTTTCGACCAGAAGTAGGAGCCGGTGATTTGGCTTGCATCTGGTATACCAAATTGCCAGCTTAGAATGACAAGGCAGAAGAGGCATCGCCATGACAGATACACGCGCGCGCAGGCGGTTCCGGTCGCAGGAGTGGTTCGACAATCCGAACAACCCGGGCATGACGGCGCTCTACCTCGAGAAATATCAGAACGGGACGTTCAGCGCCGAGGAATTGCAGGCCGAGCGTCCAATCATCGGCATCGCGCAGACAGGAAGCGACCTTGCCCCCTGCAACAAGATTCACGTCTTTCTCGCCGACCGGATCAAGGCTGGAATCCGCGACGGCGGCGGCATCCCGATGGAATTCCCGGTGCATCCCATACAGGAAACCGGCAAGCGGCCGACGGCGGCGCTGGACCGGAATCTGAGTTATCTCGGGCTGGTCGAAGTGTTGCACGGCTACCCCATCGACGGGGTCGTGCTGACCACCGGCTGCGACAAGACGACGCCCGCGATGCTGATGGGGGCGGCGACACTGGATTTGCCGGCCATCGCGCTGAACGGCGGGCCGATGCTGGATGGCTGGTGGAAGGGGAAACGCGCAGGCTCCGGCACGATCATCTGGGAAAGCCGGCGGCTGCTGGCCGAGGGCAAGATCGATTACGCGGAGTTCATGAAAAGGGCCTGTGCTTCGGCCCCGTCGCTGGGCCATTGCAACACGATGGGCACTGCCAGCACGATGAACGCGATGGCCGAGGCGCTGGGGATGACCCTGACAGGATCATCGGCGATCCCCGCACCCTTCCGCGAGCGGATGAACATGGCCTACGAGACCGGCAAGCGGATCGTACAGATGGTCCTCGACGATCTGAAGCCGTCGGACATCCTGACGCGAGAGGCGTTCGAGAATGCCATCGTCGTCAATACCGCGATCGGCGGGTCCACCAACGCGCCACCGCATCTGGCGGCGATTGCCCGGCACGCGGGTGTTGAGCTGGACGTGAAGGACTGGGAGACAGTGGGGTTCGACGCGCCGCTGCTGGTGAACATGCAGCCGGCGGGGGAATATCTGGGGGAAAGCTTCTTTCGCGCCGGCGGCGTCCCCGCGGTGATGGGCGAACTGGCGAAGGCCGGTATGCTGCACATGGGGGCGATGACGGTCACGGGGCGGACGATGGGCGACAACCTTGCGGGACTCGAGAGCGAGGATCTGGACGTCATTCGATCCGTGTCCGATCCGATGCGCACGAAGGCGGGGTTCCTTGTCCTGTCGGGGAATCTGTTCGACAGCGCCTTGATGAAGACCTCGGTCATCTCTCCCGGCTTTCGCGAACGCTATCTATCGCGGCCGGGGCAGGAAGGCGTGTTCGAGGGCCGCGCTGTCGTTTTCGAGGGTCCGGAGGATTATCACGACCGCATCAACGATCCGAGTCTTGGCATCGACGAAGACACGGTGCTGTTCATTCGCGGCGTCGGCTGCGTGGGGTATCCGGGCAGCGCCGAGGTGGTGAACATGCAGCCGCCCGATGCGCTGATCCGGGCGGGGATCAACCATCTGCCGACGGTGGGGGACGGGCGGCAAAGCGGCACGTCGGAAAGCCCCTCGATCCTCAACGCGTCGCCAGAGGCGGTGGTGGGCGGTGGTCTTGCGCTGTTGCAGACCGGAGACCGTGTGCGTCTGGACCTGAATGAAAGCCGGCTGGATGCGCTGGTGGACGATGCGGAATGGGCGCAGCGGCGCAGGGAATGGGTGGAGCCGGTGATCCACAACCAGACGCCGTGGCAGGAAATCTATCGCCAGCACGTCGGGCAATTGGCGCAGGGTGGGTGTCTGGAACTGGCGACGGCCTATCAGCGGATCGTCCACGACCTGCCGCGCGACAACCATTAGGGGGACGACATGGCGAGCATCATCATTACCGGGGCGGGGTCCGGTGTGGGCCGGGCCACGGCTCAGGCGTTTCTGGCGGCGGGCTGGGACGTGGCACTTGTCGGGCGGCGCGCAGGGCCGTTGCACGAGACGAAGGGCGACAGCAACGCACTGGTCCTGCCCTGCGACGTGACGGACGAAAAGGCGGTTGACGCGGCCTTTGGTACTGCGCGCGACACCTGGGGGCGGGTCGATGCGCTGTTCAACAACGCTGGCGTCAGCCTGAAGGGCGCACCGATCGACGAGTTGGCGGTGGCCGATATCCGCAACCTGCTGGAGGTCAACATAATGGGGGCCGTGATCGCGGCGCGGGCCGCCTTTGGCATCATGCGCAGGCAGGACCCGCAGGGCGGGCGGATCATCAACAACGGGTCGGTGTCGGCTTACGTCCCGCGCTGGGGGTCCGCGCCCTACACGACCAGCAAGCACGCAATCACCGGGTTGACGCGCACATTGTCGCTGGACGGGCGTGCCTTCAACATCGCCTGTGGACAGATCGACATCGGCAATGCGCTGACCGACATGGCCGTCGCCATGACCAAGGGCGTGCCGCAGGCCGACGGCAGCATGGCGGTCGAGCCGGTGATGGACGTGGCGCACGTCGCGCAGTCGGTGCTGCACATGGCAGCATTGCCACTAGGGGCCAACGTGCAGTTCATGACAGTGATGGCCAGCGCGATGCCTTTTATCGGTCGAGGCTGAGGTTCGTTCGCCGACATAAAGTGTCGCTTCAGGCTGGACAATGACGCATCGGTTTCTAGGTTCACGAACAGGTGACCGGAAAGGTGGCACCGCAGCGGGACCGTCGAACACATGAATTTCAAGTTCATCGCCCTGATCCCCGCCGTGATCCTTGGCGGATGTGTCGGGCGTCAGTCGGTACTGGACCCGGCTGGCCGCGATGCAACGACGCTGCTGACGCTGTTCACGGTGATGCTAGTCGGGCTGGTCGTGCTGTGGATCGCGGTGAACGGCATGATGCTGTTCTTCAACAAGCTGAGCCCGCGCGCCTATGACGAAGCCGCCGCGCGCAAGTTGATCGTTGGTGGCGGCATCGTCTTTCCGACCGTCGTGATCGCGGCGCTCTTGGCGTGGGGACTGTCGATCATGCCCGATCAGCGCGCGCCCGGCGACGGCCTGCGGATCGAGGTCATGGGAGAACAATGGTGGTGGCGCGTGGCCTACTGGCCTGAAGGCGCGGAAACACCCATCGTATCCGCCAACGAGATTCGGCTGCCGGTCGGCGCGCGGACAGAATTTACGCTGAACAGCGCCTACGTCATCCATTCGTTCTGGATTCCCGCGCTAGGCGGCAAGATGGACATGTTTCCGGGCCGCGACACGATGATCTCACTCGAACCGACCGAGGCCGGTATTTTCCGCGGCCAGTGCGCGGAATTCTGCGGGGCCTCTCACGCGCAGATGGCGTTCGAGGTCGTGACGCTGGAGCAGGCCGACTTTGACGCTTGGCTGACGGCAGAGGCGGCGGACGCCGTGGTGCCTGAAAGTGCTGTCGCGCTGCGCGGGGCTGAGGTGTTTCAGACGCAGGGTTGCGGGGCCTGCCACGCAATCCGCGGGACGCCGGCCGTGGGACAGGTTGGGCCGGACCTGACCCATGTGGGCAGCCGAGAGAGCCTTGGCGCCGGGATACTGGAACCGACGATCGAGAACATCGCCGCTTGGATCGCCCACACCGACGACCTGAAACCCGAGGTCGAAATGCCGGCCTATGACAACATGAATGCGGATGACCTGATGGCGTTGGCCACGTATCTGAAGGGCCTGAAATGAGATACTCCGGCACCGAACGTCCCCGGCCTGAAGGCCCATGGCCCCCGACCGAGGAGATGCTCGCTGAACCCGTCGACCCAGTCGCGCAAGAGGCGCGCGAGGCGCGGCTGCGCCGGGCGTGGCAGGCACCGAAGGGGCTAGCCTACTGGACGGCGGTCAACAATGACAAGGTCGGTGCCTGGTACTCGTTGACGGCGCTGTTCTTCATGCTGTGCGCCGGTGTCTTGGCGCTTTTCATGCGGGTGCAACTCGCGGTGCCCGAAAACGATTTTCTGGACGCCGATCGATTCAACCAGTTCTTCACGATGCATGGCTCTGCCATGATGTTCCTTTTCGCGGTTCCGATGTTCGAGGCGATCAGCATCCTGATCCTGCCCGCATTCCTTGGCGCACGCGACATGCCGTTTCCGCGTCTGTCGGCCTATGGCTATTGGTGTTTCCTGATCGGCGGCGTCTTTGTCCTGGGGTCGGTGCTGTTCGACGTCGGACCGCGCGGTGGTTGGTTCATGTATCCGCCGCTGACCACGCGGGACGACGGTATTGGTGCCGACATCTGGCTGCTGGGGCTCAGCTTCATCGAGGTCGCCAGCATCGCGGCAGCGGTAGAGCTGATCGTCGGCGTGCTCAAATGCCGCCCGCCCGGGATGCGCGTCAACCTGATGCCGCTGTATGCGTGGTATGTGCTGGTCGTCGGCGGCATGATCCTCTTTGCCTTTCCGCCATTGATTGCAGGCGATTTCCTGTTCGAGATGGAGCGATCCTTCGACTGGCCGTTCTTCGATCCGTCACGCGGCGGGGACCCGATGCTGTGGCAACACCTGTTCTGGATCTTTGGCCACCCAGAGGTCTACATCGTCTTTCTGCCGTCCATCGCGATCGCCGCCATGGTGATTCCAACCGTCGCCCAGCGCCCCATCGTCGGCTATTCGTGGATCGTGCTCAGCGCCGTCGGCGTCGGCTTCCTCTCGTTCGGCCTGTGGGTGCACCACATGTTCACGACCGGATTGCCGAACATCAGCCTCGGCTTCTTTTCCGCCGCGTCAGAGGCGGTGGTGATCCCAACCGGCATCCAGATCTTCGTCTTCGCCGCCACGCTGATGGTCGGCAAGGTGCAGAAGTCCCTGCCGATGCTGTGGATCGCCGGAGCCTTGGCGATCTTCACCCTGGGCGGGCTGACTGGCGTGATGTTGGCGATCGCACCCTTCAACTGGGCCGTTCACGACACCTATTTCGTCGTGGCGCACCTGCATTACACGCTGTTCGGAGGCATGATCTTTCCGGTGATGGCGGGGATCTATTACTTCTATCCCTTCATCCGCAAAGGCAAGATGATGTCCGAAACGCTGGGCCGCTGGTCGTTCTGGCTGACCTTCGTCGGGTTCAACGCCACGTTTCTGCCGATGCACTATACCGGCATGATGGGGATGCCGCGCCGGGTCTATACCTATGGTGAAAGCATGGACTGGGGCTGGCTGAACATGCTGTCCACGGTCGCCAGCTTCGCCATCGCGGCCGGAATTCTCGTCTTCGTCTACGATCTGCTGCGGCCCAAGCGTGATTTTGAAGGTCGCCAGCGCAATCCGTGGAACGCGGGCACGTTGGAATGGTCGCATGACGTTCCGGAACAGAACTGGGGCGTGCGCACAATCCCCTACATCACCTCGCGCTATCCGCTGTGGGACCAGCCGCAGCTCGTCGAGAGGATGGACGTCGGACGCTATTACCTTGGCGACACCGAATACGGCCACCGCGAAACGCTCGTGACGTCCGTGCTGGACGCAGAGCCGATGCATATCCAGCGGGTGACAGGACCCGCCTACATCACGATGCTCGCGGCGGCGTTCACCGGCGGGGCTTTCATCCTTCCGACGTTCCACATCTATGTGCCCGCGATCATCTGCGCGACTCTTGCCGTGGTCTGCGTACTGTACTGGCTCTGGACCTCGACCGCCCAGATCCCCGAGGCACCGACGGGTGACGTCGGGCTGGGGCTGACGCTGCCCCGCTATGCCTCCGGACCCGATGCGCCCGGCTGGTGGGCGGTGTGGATCACGATGCTGGGGGACGCGACGGCCTTTTCGTCTCTGGTCTTCGGCTTCTTCTTCTACTGGACGGCCAGCGACAACTTTCCGCCACAGGGGGCGACCCATGCCAGCGGCGCGATGGTCGCAGGCTTTGCCATATTGCTGGCGCTGTCTTGGCTGGCGACACGGGTCGCGCGGGGCGTGCATAGGGGCGGCAACGTCGCCCTTGCGCGCATCTTGATGGCCGCCGGAATCGTGTTGACGCTGACGGCCGGGGTCGCGGTCTATGGCGCGGTCAGCGCTCTGCGCCCGACGGAACACGTCTATCCCGCTCTGATCTGCGGGCTGGCCGTCTGGCTGGGCGCGCATCTGCTGCTGGGCGTGATCGGACAGGGTTATTGCCTGGCGCGCAGCTTCGCCGGACGCATGACACCGCTTTATGACGCGGACATTCAGAACGTCACGCTGCTGTGGCACTTCATCGCCTTGCAGGCGCTGGTGACGGCGGCCGTGATCGGCCTTCTGCCCGGATGGCTGTCATGAAGGCCGAAGGCAAGACAGAGTTCGGCACCGGCGTCGGGACGCTGATGAAGATCACTCTCGCGCCGACGATCTGGGCCTTCCACTTCGTCATCTGCTACGGTGCCGCAGCGGTCTGGTGCGAAAAGTGGGCCCCGCAGAGCGACATGGCACCGTTGCAAATCTGGCTGATCGGCCTGACGCTGGCGGCGCTGGCGGGGATCCTGATCTGCGGCGTCGCAGGATGGCGCGGGTGGACCTCTGGCGGGATCGGCATGAATCCCCACATCACCGGGCAGGGCGATACCGAAAGCCGCAACAGGTTTCTGGGTCAGGCCAGCGTCTTGCTGGCCGTCGTTTCGTTCATCGGCGTGATCTATGTCGTCCTGCCGATCCTGTTGGTCGGGACCTGCACATGAGGGTTTACGGCATCCTCGGGCTGACGCTGCTGTTGGCGATATGGGTCTGGCCGTGGGAGGAGTGGGTTGGCCTGTTTCCGGCCCACATGGTGCGCCACATGGGACTGGTCGCCGTGGCGGCACCCCTGCTGGTGATCGGCTTTCCGAAACTGACGGCGGTCTTTGCCATTTCGCCACTGGCGGCGACGGTGTTGGAGTTCATCGTGGTTTGGGGGTTCCATCTGCCCGCGCTGCACGAAGGCGCTGCATTCAGCCCACCTGCTTTCGTGGCTGAACAGGCGCTGTTCCTGACAACGGGCCTGTGCGTCTGGGCGGGCTGCCTGCGCAGCGGCGGCCTGGCCGGGGCCGGAGGGCTGCTCTTGACCTCGATGCACATGACCTTGCTGGGGGCCTTGCTGACACTTGCGCCGCGCGTTCTTTACGATCCCGGCTGCGTCGGATCGCTGGCAGAGCAGCAGCTGGGCGGGATGATGATGCTGGCGATCGGCACCCCGGTCTATCTGATTGCCGGGCTTTGGCTGACCGGCAGTGCGCTGAAGGAGGAGGCGGTATGACTCGCGTCTTGCAGACCCTTGCCGCGCTGGCGGTGCTGGGGGTTCTGGCCGGTACGGCGGTGATATTTGGCGGGCTTTACAACGTCTCTGCCCGGGTCGGGCATCTGCCTGGCGTCGCCGCGATCCTTCACACAACGTTCCGCAATTCCGTCCAGTTGCGTGCGCCAGCCGAAAGCGCGGTGCCAGATCTGGACGCCGCAGGCATGGTCGCGCTGGGGGCGGGCCATTTCGACGGCGGCTGCAAGGTCTGCCACGCGGCACCTGGACCGGAACGCCCGGCGGTGTCCGAGTACATGGTGCCTGCCCCGCCCCATATTACCGAAGCGGTAGGCACTTGGGAGGCCGGCGAACTGCATTGGATCGTGAGCGAGGGCGTGAAGATGTCGGGTATGCCCTTCTGGCCTGCGACACGGACCCACGATATCTGGCCGGTCGTTTCCTTCATGCTGGCGGTGCAGGACGGGATGGATGCACAGACCTATGCCGACCTGACCTACAAACCGATCGCACCGGCTGGCGCGCCGGACACTTTGCCCTATTGCGCGATGTGCCACGGCATCGAAGGGCGCAGTGACAATCCGTTGATCCCGCGCCTTGATATCCTGCCGCAGGCCTATTTGGAGCAGACCTTGCTGGCCTATGCCAACGGTACGCGTGACAGCGGGATCATGCGCGTTGCCGCCTCCAACGTGACCGAAGCCGAACTGATGGAACTGGCCGCCTGGTTCGGCGCACAGGCGGCCGTGCCCGGAGCGATGGATGAGATCGCCGACGCCGACCTGATTGCGCGGGGGGCGGTGCTGGCGCGTCAAGGCACCCGCGACGTGCCGGCCTGCGTGTCGTGTCACGGTCCGCAGGCCGGACCGCGCGCGGTCGACTACCCGCGCCTTGCGGGGCAAAGCGGAACCTATCTGAACGAACAGCTTTACCTGTGGCGCGCCGGAGCGCGGGGCGGCGGGCCGAAGGCAAACCTGATGAGAAAAGCCGCGCAAGACCTGAGCGATGATGACATCGCCGCGCTGTCGGCGTGGTTCGCGGCGCTACCTGCGGCAGATCAGTAGCGCAGCATTTGTGAACACCGTGCTGTTGTCGGGCGAAAGCTGTGGGCTAGTGTTCCCCTTATCCTAAATCGGTGATTGCCATGACTGATAAGCCCGATCCAATCCGCCGCCGCCTGCTTGCCGGTGTGCCCTTGGCCTCCGCCAGTATGGCGCTTGGGGCGACGGCTGCCGATGCCGGGGCTCCGGTCAATGCTCCGGTGGACCCGCGGCAGCCGCTGTTCGACACGACGGATCACGTTGCGACCTACTATCGCCTCGCCCGAAACTGACCCCCACGAAGGAAGACTGCGATGCTGCGCCGCCGCACGACACAGACCACCACGCCGCACCTGAAGTCCGGCACGTCACGGCGGGAATTCCTGCGCAATTCCGGACTGGCCGGGCTGGCGCTGGGGTCGGTCGGCGGTACCGCCGGGCGGGTCGCGCAGGCCCAGACGGCTGCGGTGCCGGACATTGGCACCACCTACCACAAGACCATTTGCCAGTTCTGTTCGGTCGGCTGCTCTCTGTGGGCCGAGGTCCAGAATGGCGTCTGGGTCGGTCAGGAGCCAGCCTTTGAGTCGCCGATCAATCAGGGGACGCATTGCGCCAAGGGCGCTGCGATGCGGGAGATCGCCATCGGCGAACGGCGGCTGAAATACCCGATGAAGAAAGTGGCGGGCGAATGGGTCCGCATCTCTTGGGATCAGGCCATTGCGGAGCTGGGAGAGAAACTGCTGGGCATCCGCGACGAGTTCGGCCCGGACTCCGTCTACTGGCTGGGGTCCGCGAAATACAGCAACGAACAAAGCTACATCTTTCGCAAGCTGGCGGCCTTCTGGGGGACGAACAACGTCGATCATCAGGCGCGCATCTGCCATTCGACGACCGTGGCCGGGGTGGCGAACACCTATGGCTATGGTGCCATGACAAACACTTTCAACGACATCCGCAACGCGAAAAGCATCCTCATCATCGGCGGCAACCCGGCCGAGGCGCATCCGGTATCGACGCTGCACGTATTGGCCGGCCGAGAGAATGGCGCGAAGATGATCGTCGTCGATCCCCGTTTTACCCGGACCGCCGCCCATGCCGACGAATACGTCCGCATCCGTCCCGGTGCCGACATCGCCTTCATGATGGGCCTGGTGCGCGAAATCTTCGTGCAGGGGTGGGAGGACAAGGAATACATCAAGCAACGCGTCTGGGGCATGGACCAGATCCGCGAAGAGGTCGAGCGCTGGACGCTGGAAGAGGTCGAGCGGGTGTCGGGCATCCCGCCGGAACAGACCGCAAGGGTCGCCCGGACCATTGCCGAAAATCGCCCTGGCACGCTGATCTGGTGCATGGGCCTGACCCAATCCACCGTTGGCAGTTCCAAGACGCGTGCGGCGTCGATCCTGCAACTGGTGCTTGGCAATATCGGCAAGTCTGGTGGCGGGGCCAACATCTTTCGCGGGCATGACAATGTGCAGGGAGCGACCGACATGGGCGTGTCCTGCGACACCCTGCCCGCCTACTACGGGTTGGACGAAGGTGCGTGGAAGCATTGGTGCCGCGTCTGGGACGTGGACTACGCCTGGATGCAGGGGCGGTTCGCCTCGCAGGAGTTGATGAACAAGGAAGGCATGGCGTTGTCGCGCTACATGGACGCGATCCTCGAACCTGCCGAGAACCTGGACCAGCCCAACCCCGTCAAGGCGATGATCTTCTGGGGGCATGCCGCCAATTCGATCACCCGCGGACCGGAGCAACGCGCGGCGCTGGACAAGGTGGACGTGTTGTGCGTGATCGACCCGCATCCGACGCAGGTGGCAATCATGTCGGACAAGACCGACAACGTCTATCTGCTGCCTGCGTCGTCGACGGCGGAGATCCACGGCACTGTCACCAATTCCAGCCGGTCGGTGCAATGGCGCGACAAGGTCTTCGATCCCCTGTTCGAGGCGAAGAGCGATTACGAGATCACCTATCTGTTCGCGCAGGCCTTCGGCTTTGCGGACGAGATGTTCAAGCATATCGGCGTGGTGAACAACGAACCTATCGCAGAGGACATGCTGCGCGAGATCAACGCCGGCACTTGGACCATCGGCTATACGGCGCAAAGCCCGGAGCGACTGAAGCTGCACATGCAGCATCAGGACAAGTTCGATTCCATCACGCTGAAGGGCATGTCGGAGCCGGTCTTGGGTGATTATTACTGCTTGCCCTGGCCCGCCTGGGGCAATGCAAAGGAAGGGCATCCGGGGACACCGATCCTGTACGACGCCTCCAAATCGGTGGCCGACGGCGGCCTGCCGTTCCGCGCCCGCTGGGGTGTCGAGCATGAAGGCGAGAACCTTCTGGCCGAGGATAGCTGGACGCCGGACTCCGCCATCTCCGACGGCTATCCCGAAGGCACGCTGGGCATGATCGACGCGCTTGGGTGGTCGGATGAACTGACGGCCAAGGAACGGCTCATCATCATCAGCATCGGCGCTGACCGGTTCCGACACGACATGCTGACCATGACCGAGGAGGATGCTCAGGATGTGATGGACAGGCTGACGCTTGCATCGCTGCAAGGGTCAGGCGAAAGCCCCGATGTCATCGACGAAAGCTGGGGCGGCGCGGATGGCGACACCGTGCAAACTGACCCGGACAGCGTCGTGCGACTGTTCGGTGACTATCCCGAAAATGCCTTGACCGCGATCGAAGCCTACCTGGCCGACAATCCGCAGGACAAGACTCCCGATGGCGCGAGCCTGCGCGACAAGATCCAGCGCGTGAACTGGAAGACCGACTTGTCTGGCGGCATCCAGCGGGTGATGATCGCGCACGGGCTGGCCCCATATGGCAACGGCAAGGCGCGGTGCGTTGTCTGGACCTTCCCCGATCCGATCCCGAAACACCGAGAGCCGTTGCTGACCGCGCGGCGCGATCTTTTGCCGGACTACAAGACCTACGAGGATCAGCGCAAATGGCGGGTTCCTGTCCTGTATGAAAGCATCCAGGCCATCGATTATTCAAAGGATTTCCCGATCCAGCTGACCTCTGGTCGGTTGGTCGAATACGAGGGCGGCGGCGACGAGACTCGGTCGAACCGCTGGCTGGCCGAATTCCAGCAACAGATGTTTGTCGAGATCAACCCGGCCGACGCCGGCCGCGCCGGTGTGACCGATGGCAACGATTGCTGGGTGGCATCACCGAATGGCCGGATCAAGGTCAAGGCGATGGTGACACGCCGGGTGGGCGAGGGGACAGTGTTCCTGCCGTTCCACTTTGCCGGGTTCTGGATGGGCGAGGACCTGACACCGAAATACCCGGCGGGAACCGAACCCTACGTCTTTGGCGAGGCGGCGAACACGATTCAGACCTATGGCTATGATATCGTTACACAAATGCAAGAAACCAAGGCGACACTCTGCCGAATCGAGGCTGTCTGATGGCACGTTTGAAATTCCTTTGCGACACGGACCGCTGCATCGAATGCAATGCCTGTGCGACATCGTGCAAGAACGAACACGAGGTCCCGTGGGGCATGGTGCGGCGGCGCGTCGTCACCATCGATGACGGTGAACCGGGCGAGAAGTCCGTAGCCATTTCCTGCATGCATTGCACCGATGCACCCTGCGTCGCTGTCTGTCCGGTCAGCACGCTATATCAGACCGACATCGGGGTGGTGCTGCACGACAAGGATACCTGCATCGGATGCGGCTACTGCTTCTACGCCTGCCCCTTCGGCGCGCCGCAGTTTCCGCGCGCGACCCTGTTCGGCACGCGCGGCATCATGGACAAATGCACCTACTGCGCCGGCGGCCCAGAGGAGAACGGGTCGGAGGCGGAGTTCGCCAAATATGGCCGAAACCGCATCGCGGAAGGCAAACTGCCGATCTGCGCCGAGGTCTGTTCGACACGCGCCCTTCTGGCGGGCGACGGTGAGGTCATTGGCGAAATCTACCGCGAACGGGTCGTCGCACGCGGGTTTGGATCGGGCGCTTGGGGCTGGAAAACCGCGTATTATCCGGAGCAGGACGCATGAGCAACGAGGTGCCAATGGGTGACGAGGTGATTGTCCACGGGCGCGATTTCGTCCGCTATCGCATCTGGGGCGGCATCGTGGCCGCCGTCCTTTTCCTAGCCTTGATCCTACAGGTCTATTTCATCTTCTTCGGCGATACCCGGACGGTCCCGGAAGTCCGCTGGGGCGTCGCCACCTATGAAGGCCGTGACATGGGCATGCAGGACACGGCCAGTGGCCTGCTGACCGGAATGACGTTGGCCGATCGCACCACGCTTCAGGCGGAACGCTACCAGACCGGCCCCGCCCCGGATGAGCCGCGACCCGATTACAGTGTCGTGCCAAACACGATGATGACGACCGCGCCGATGGACGACGGCGGCAAGTACACCGAAAGCTGGTCGATCTATGGCGACGACACCGGTGCGATCCAGCGTCCGGCGCAGCGTATCGTCGGCATTTCGTCCCTGCCCTATCCGAATGCAGCCCTGTTCGAACGCCCCTTCGCGCGCGACTGGCGGTTGGGGATTGCAGACATCGCGACGCATCTGGGCGCAATGGCGATCCTTGGCATGGGATTCCTTCTGGCGCTGATCCTGGCCGTGCGCGGCCGCGTGCCGATTGCGCACGGGCGCAGCGGCGTGACGGTCAAGCGGTTCAACCTGTTCGAACGCACGGTGCATTGGATGACGTCGCTCAGCTTTATTGCGCTGGCGTTGACGGGATTGACCATCGCCTTCGGCACCACGCTGCTGGCTCCATTCGGCGAACAGGTCCTTGGGATGGCGGGGTGGATATCGACATGGGGACACATGATGTTCTTTCCGTCGTTCGCCATCGGCATCGTGCTGATGGCAGTCCTCTGGATTCGTCGGAACATCCCTGAGAGGCGCGATCTGCACTGGCTGCGTGTGCTGGGCGGCATGGCGACGGACGGTGGTCCGAACCCGCCTGCCAAGAAATTCAATGCCGGACAGAAACTGATCTTCTGGTCCGCCGTCCTGGGCGGCGCGCTGATGGTCGCGTCAGGTGTCACGCTGATGTTTCCCTATTACTGGGCGACGCTCGGCACGCTGTCATGGGCCATGTTGGTCCATGCGGTCGTGGGCCTGTTACTGATCGCGATCTTCATCGGACACATCTACATCGGCACAGTGGGCATGCAGGGCGCGTTCTGGGCGATGTGGGGCGGCCGTGTGGACCGCAATTGGGCCAAGGAACACCATGAACTCTGGCTGGCCCGGATCGAGGGACGCGGCGGGAGGGACCTACCATGATGGCCTTTGGCATCGGTGGCGTGACGGCGGTGGTTCTGGCCGCGCTGACCTATCTTGGCCTGCAGGCCGGGACGGTCGCGATGACCGAACGCTTCGACCAGCCGAACCTGCATCTGCATGAGGAACAATTGCCGGATTGACGCAGGCCGGTATTCGCAGGGAACCACGTCGCGGCACGGTGGGTTGGAGGGGAGAGCAGCAGACACCGTCTGCCCCCGACATTCCCAACGAAGGATGGCCCGATGAAGACGAGCCTTACGATCAACGGCACGGCGCATGACCTTGACGCCGACAGCCGGACGACCCTGCTGGACGCCCTGCGCAACCACCTTGACTTGACCGGCACCAAGAAGGGCTGCGATCACGGTCAATGCGGGGCATGCACCGTCATCGTCAACGGACGGCGGATCAACTCGTGTCTCAGCCTCGCCTGCATGCATGACGGCGATGAGATCACCACGATCGAGGGGCTGGGACAGCCCGGCAACCTGTCCGACCTGCAGGCTGCCTTCGTCAAGCATGACGGCTATCAATGCGGCTACTGCACCCCCGGCCAGATCTGTTCCGCGACGGCCATGCTGCAAGAGGTCAAGGACGGCTGGCCCAGTCACGTCAGCGCATCGCTGGACGGCGACTATGACCTGACGCCCGAGGAAATCAGTGAACGCATGTCCGGCAATTTGTGCCGCTGCGCCGCCTATCCCAACATTGTCGACGCCATCCGCGATGCGGCGGGAAAGGGTGACGCATGAAACCCTTCGACTATATCCGCGCCACCGATACGTCCCACGCGACCGAAATCGCCTCGGTCGGGGGGGTCATCATCGCCGGTGGCACCAACCTTCTGGACCTGATGAAGCTGGAGGTCATGGCTCCCGACGCACTGGTCGACATCAACCGGCTGGACCTGAAAACGATTAACCGCACCGACGACGGCGGTCTGCGCATCGGCGCGCTGGTGTCGAATTCAGACCTTGCGGCCGACCGGACCGTCCGCGCCGATTATCCGGCGCTGTCGCTGGCCTTGCTGTCCGGTGCCTCTGGCCAGTTGCGCAACAAGGCGACGACCGGCGGCAACCTGTTGCAGCGCTCGCGGTGCTATTATTTCTACGACACGGCCATGCCCTGCAACAAGCGTGAGCCCGGCACCGGGTGTCAGGCGATGGACGGTGCCACGCGGCTGCACGCCATCCTGGGCACCAGTGAACATTGCATCGCGAGCCACCCCAGCGACATGGCCGTTGCCATGCGGATGCTGGACGCCGAGGTGGAGGTCGAATCCTCGCGCGGTGAAGTGCGAACCGTTCCGCTATCCGACTTCTACACTCTGCCCGGCGACACGCCGCATATCGAGACGGTGCTGAAATCGGGCGACCTGATCACAGCCGTCCTGTTGCCGGCGGCACCCGTGGGTCAGCAAACCTATCGCAAGGTACGCGACCGCGCATCCTACGCCTTTGCAATGGTGTCGGTCGCGGCACGGGTCCAGATGGACGGCGATACAATCGGGGACGTCGCTCTCGCATTTGGCGGCATCGGATCACAGCCATGGCGCGATGCAGACTGCGAGGCGGCGCTGAAAGGCCAGACCGCGACAAAGGACACCTTTGCCCGCGCCGCCGATATCTTGCTGGCCGACGCCGCCCCGCGCCGCGACAACGCATTCAAAGTGCCACTGACGAAGCGGACGCTGATTGCCACACTGACCGAACTTTGCGGAAAGGACACCGCATGACCATTCATCACAAGATGGACAAGCCCGATCACCGCAACCGTCTGGACGACATGGCGCAGGGGCTGTTGTCCACCGGCATGGACCGCCCTGACGGTCCGCTGAAAGTGACAGGCACCGCGACCTACGCCCACGAGGATCACCAGCCCGCCATGCTGCATGGCGTTCTGGCCCGTGCGACCATCGCGCGCGGCACGCTGGATGGCGTTCTGGCCGAAGCGGTCGAAAGCCTGCCCGGCGTGAAGGCGGTGATGTGGGGCGACAAGTTTCCCCGCAATCCCGCACAGGGCACGGCAAACGAGGCACCGGTGCAGGGTTCGTCCGAGATCTATTACATCGGTCAGCCGATAGCCCTTGTCGTGGCCGAAACGTTTGAACAGGCGCGCCACGGTGCCCAAGCGTTGGAACTTCAGATGACGCTCGGAAAGGCGGTCACGGACCCGCACGCCGACGATATCGCCGTCGAGCGTCCGAAGGATCAGCAGACGTCGCAGGGCGACCTCGATGCAGCGATGCAGGACGCGGCCTTCACCGTCGACCGGACCTACACGACGCCGGGCCATAGCTCTGCCCCGATGGAGCCGCATACCGCCGTGGCCTGGTGGGCCGGCGATCAGCTTTTCGTCCGCTCAAGCTCTCAGATGTTGAAGTACAACAAGAACGAGATCGCGGATGCGGTCGGCATTTCGCCCAAGGCGGTGCATATGAAATCGCCTTACGTCGGCGGCGGTTTCGGGTCGAAGCTGGGCATATCACCCGATGCGGTCACGGCCGCGCTGGCGTCGCGTGAACTGGGCGTGCCGGTGTCGGTGATGATGTCGCGTCAACAAGTGTTCGAGGCGACGATGCGCCGGTCCGAGACGGTGCAGCATTTCCGCCTCGCGGCTGACGCTGAAGGGCTGCTGACCGGCATCGGTCACATCGCCCGCGTGTCGCAATTGCCGGACGAGTCTTTTTCCGAACCCGTGACGCAGGCGACGCCTTTCCTGTATCGCGGCGAGAACCGCGAGACGGGCATTGAGATCGTGCGCGTGAATTCCACCTGCGCCGGGTCGGTTCGTGCGCCGGGCGAGGCTGTGGGCATCACCGCGCTGGAAATCGCGATGGACGAGCTGGCGGTTGCCAGCGGCATCGACCCGGTCGAGTTGCGTCGCCGGAATATCCCCGAACAGGACCCCAGCGACGGACGCGCCTTTTCCTCTCATAAGTTGGAGGACGCATTGGACGACGGGGCGCAATCCTTTGGGTGGGCCGACCGTGAAAAGGGTCGGTCGGATGGCGACTGGCTGATCGGCTACGGCATGGCATCCGCCGTCAGGGTCAACATGATCGGCAAATCCGCCGCCCGCGTGACATTGAACCCCGATGGCACGGTCCTGATCGAAACCGACATGACCGACATCGGCACCGGCACCTATGCGATCCTCACCCAGATCGCGGGCGAGTTGCTGGGCGTCAGTCAGGACAAGATCGAAACGCGACTGGGCGACAGCGACCTGCCCGAATCCGCAGGCTCTGGCGGGTCATGGGGCGCGTCATCCGCCGGATCATCGGTGTTCCTCGCGTGCGAGAAGATGCGGCAGGACATCGCGAAAAAGCTGGGCTGTGACGAGGGCGACCTGACCCTGAAGGACGGGATCGCGACCGCTGCCAACCAGCAGACGCCGCTGTCCGACCTGATCGGCGACGCGCCGATGATTGCCGAGGGCGAGATCGAGCCCGGCGAAACCATGACGGCGGTCCGTCAGGCAACTTTCGGTGCCTTCTTCGCAGAGGTGGGTGTGAATTGTGTGACCGGAGAGGCGCGCGTGCGCCGCATGCACGGCAGCTTTGCCGCAGGGCGCATCCTGAACCCGAAAACCGCGCGGTCGCAGTGTCTGGGCGGCATGACCTTTGGCATCGGGATGGCCCTGACCGAAGAGCTGATCCACGACGCCCGCGACGGCCACCTCGTGAACCGCGACCTTGCGGAATACCACATCCCGGTGAACGCGGACGTGCCGCAATTGACGGTCAACTTCCTTCACGAACGTGACCCCTACGCCAACCCGATGCAGGCCAAGGGTATCGGAGAGCTGGGCATCTGCGGGGCGGGGGCCTCCATCGTCAATGCAATTTTTGATGCGACCGGCGTGCGCGTCCGCGATCTGCCGGCAACGATGGACAAGATCTTGCCGGGTCTGCCTGACCTCTGACACACAATCCCGTAGCCCGAAATTGTCGGGCTGCGGGGTCAAGGCAATCGTGTCCCGGCCGACGCAGAAATAAAAATCTGCAAAGTCGACCGGTGCGACAGTGTCGTCAGACGCTGTTCATGTCCGCCGTGGTGCCAAGTTGCAGGCCGATCAGCAGCGGATCGTGATCCGATGCGGAATAGGGATCGGACCCGTTGAACCACGCCGGATCGTCGAATTCCGACGAATAGCCCAGAAAGCTCGGCTCAAGCGAGTTGATGTGCCATTCGGTGATCCCCGTCACCTGATCGGTCAGCGATCCGCTGGCAAGCGCCTGGTCCAGCGCACCGCGCTGTCCGTCGAAGGTATAGCTGAACGCATCCGCGCCGATCAGGCTGTCCAGAAGACTGGTATAGCCAGCCGCCTCGATCGCCTGCACCGGGTCTTCCTTGCCGTAGGCGTTCAGGTCGCCGATGATCAGGTAGTCGGGATCGTCCAGCCCGAAAGGGTCGCTGGCCAACCAGGCGGTCAACTGGTTCGCCGCATCGGTGCGGGTCGCGTTGAAGTTGCCCTGACCGTCGCCGATATCCGCATCATCGCCGGTGCCGGTGCCACCCTTGGACTTGAAGTGGTTGACGGCGATGGTCACGACTTCGCCGTTCATATCCTCGAAGGCCGCCGCGACGGTCGGACGGTTCTGCTGGCTCTCACCCTCTGGCGTATAGTCGAGGATGCCCGATCCCACCACGTTGACCGCGTCGATGCGGTAGATCAGGCCGGTGGTGATCGCGTCGGTGCCGATTTCGGCTCCGGTGCCGGTCGGATCGACAAAGGCGTAAACCTCTGCACCCGCACGGTCGTTCAGGGCGTCAACCAGCGTCGCTATGGCCGATCCGTCGCCAAAGCCGTTGTTCTCGATCTCTTGCAGGCCGATGACGTCTGCATCCAGCGCGGTGATGGCGTTGACCAGCTTCTCGGTCTGGCGCAGCAGATCCTCTGGCGTGGTGGCACCGCGTTCGTTCAACGTCGTGAAGAAGTTCAGCGCGTTGACGCTGGCGACCTGCAACGTGCCGCCGACATCTTCCGGCGCAGGTTCGCGGGCCAGCGTATTCGTCGTCTCGTCGATTTGCAGGATGCTGTCGGCCACCAGTTTGTATTCACCGAAGGCATAGGTCATCACGCCGGTCACAGGCGCGGTGATTTCCGCCCCGATGCGCAGGGTGCCACCGGCGGACAGATCATCGCCGATATCAAGGTATCCGTTGCCGTTGTCTCCGTCCGTCGCATTGGGAATGTAGCCGAAGGACGTCGGGTTCTGCGCAGAATTGCCATCGTCGATGGTCAGACGGTTGGCGGCATTCGCCGCCTGAAGGGCCGCGATCTCAGCCGCTTCCGTCTGCGCATCGTAAAGCTGTGTCGGCTGGAATTGCGCGCCCTCGGACACCACGATCTCGCCAAAGCGGCCAAGTTCGAAGGTTTCGATCACTTGCAGCGGCGCGTCAGGGGTTCCGGTGTCCAGCGACACGCGCATGCCCTCGACGGATTCCAGTGTCGCGTCGTCACCGAAGGGTAGCGACAACCCGGCCGCTGTCGGCAGATTGGCCAGTGGGCCGATGATGTCGAACGTCGCGTCGGTCAACTGGGTAGAGCCGTTGAACTCCGCGACAGTGCCGATGACCGACACCGCGTAGGATACCGTCACGCCGGGCGTGTCGCCTGTAAAGACAAAGATGCCTTCGGACGTCGCCGCGTTGCCGTCCGCGTCGGCGTCTTCTTCCTGCAGGTAGAAGCCATTGGCAGCGACCATCGTGACGACGGCAGAGACCTGAACGTTCTGTCCGACCAGCGCGCTGGCAAAGCCGTCGCCCTGAATGGTCGAGATGAGTGTCGTTTCGGTCGGTGGCGGTGGCGGCGGGGCGACCGTGCCGGTCGCGGCCCCCGGCGTCTGCGCGCCGGGACCGGTCCAGGTGCCGTCGGCCTGCCTTTGCAGCGACAGACCCGGCGCATCCCTGCCATCCTCGACCACGCCGATGTCGGAAGAGGTCAGACCAGCCGCCGGCCATTCGTCGCAGTCATCTGGCCTTCATAGGACAGGAATTCTACGACAGTGCCGCCGGCATCGACCAGCGCGATCCCGTCGGGCGACCCGTTCTGCAAGCCGTTGGCAGGCAGGTTCACCGTCAGGAACCCTTGCCCCGACGTGCCGCTCAGCGTGCCGTCCAGTGCGATGGTGTTGTAGCTGGCACCGTTGCCACCATTGTAGAGGACAAGCGACCAACCGGTCAGATCGGCACCGGCAGCCCCCGCGACCTCGATGAATTCGCCGGTGTCTGTGCCGGCGTTATCGTAGTGGATCTCGTTGATGACCGTGGCGACGTCGGGTGTGTTGTCGGTGCCGCGCGTTTCTGCCGTGGGTGCCGTCCAAGTGTCGTCGTCCAGCCGTTGCAAAGACAGGCCGGGTGCCTCGTCGCCGACTTCGGCGGTGCCGATGTCGGTGGAAATCAGGCCGGCGGCCGGGCCATCGGTTGCGGTAAAGGTGCCTTCGTAGGACAGGAATTCGACCACCTTGCCGGTCGGGTCGACCAGCGCCAGACCGTCTGGTGCGCCGTTCTGAAGACCCGTGAAATCTGCGACGTAGTAGCCCTGCCCCGCGTCAGAGGACAATGCGCCTGTCAGTGCGACGGTGTTGTAGGCCCCGCCGCCGTTGCCGTTGTAGGCCACCAGCGTCCAGCCCGTCAGGTCGCCGCCCGATGGGCCTGCAATCTCGACGAACTCTCCGACATCGGCACCGTCGTTGTCATAGTGGATTTCGTTGATGAAGGCCGTGATTTGCGGCGCGGGCGGTGTCACGTTGTCCGCGCCGGGAGTGGCCGGGGCCGGGGCGGCCCAGGTGCCGTCCGCCTGCCGCGCCAGCGAGAAACCGACAGGTGTGTCGCTGCCTTCGACCACGCCGATATCCACAGAGGTCTACCCGCGGCTGGCCCTGCGGTGGCGGTCAGCGTCCCTTCGTAGGACAGGAATTCGACGACCGTACCGCTGGCATTCACCAGCGCCACGCCGTCAGGCGATCCGTTCTGCAAGCCGTTGGCAGGATAGCTGACGGTCGCAAAGCCCAGCGCACCATCACCCGTCAGGATGCCCGACAACGGGGACGTGCCGTAAACTGACCCGTCATTGCCGTTGTAAAGGACCAGCGACCAGCCGGCCAGATCGGTGCCGACCGGCCCTGCGACCTCGATGAACTCACCCACGTCGCCACCGGCATTGTCGTAGTGAATCTCGTTGATGTAAGCTGTGGCTTCGTCTTCATCCGCCACGGTGACGCTGACGTCTGCCGTGCTGGACAGCCCGCCGGTGTCCGTGGCCGTGACGCTCAGATCATAGACATTGTCGCCGTCTGCGTCCGCCGGTGCCTCGAAGTCGGGGGCCTCGGCAAAGGACAGCACGCCGGTGGCGGGGTCGATCACGAACAAGGCCGCGTCGGTGCCCGAGATGCTGTAGGTCACTGCGTCGCCGTCCACGTCGGTGGCCGCTGCGGTCAGGACGTCGGTGCCGTTCTCCAAGATCAGGGTGTCGGCCAAGGCTAGACTCGGCGCATCGTTCACGCCCGTTACCGTGATCGTGACCGACGCGGTATCATTGCTGCCGCGCCCGTCCGTCACCGTATAGGACAGCGTGGTCGTCGCAGTCTCGCCGTCTTTCAGGCTGTCGAAAAGACCCATCGCATCATAGGCGATGCTGCCGTCGGCGTTCAGCGTCGCGCTGCCCACAAGGTCAGATGTGTCGATGGACGTGATCGTCAGGGTGTCGCGATCGAAATCGAAGTCGTTCGCGGTCAGCCCGGTCAGGACAATCGGCGCATCCGCACTGGTGCCGGCGACATCGTCCCGGGCCAGCACCGCGTTGTTACGCCCGGTCAGGTCGGCGACATAGTCATCGGCGGCGAAATAAAGCGATTCGACGCTGTGCAGACGGTCCGTGTCGCCATCTGCGTCCGTCACCGTGGCTTGGACGGAGCTGAAGCCGCGCGCAGGCTTGACGGTGATCAGATAGTCATCGACGCCGCCTTCAAAGGCGGCCGTGTCCTGGCCGAAGCCGCCAAAGATGGTATCGCTGCCAGCCGCGCCCAGAATGGTATCATTGCCGAAGCCGCCAAAGACGATATCGTTTCCTGCGCGCGCATCGATCCGGTCGCCGCCGGTACCACCAAAGATGACATCGTTCCGATTTGATCCGGTGATTTTATCAGCGCCGAAGCCACCAAAAAACAGACCGATCTTGAAAAATTTCGACATGATGAGCAGCCCCTGCTAGACATTTTTCATTCGCAAAAATTCAACATGGCGATTGTAACAGATCGTCGTTGCCGTTGCGGCAACTGGCGGTAGAGCAGCGAAAAACCTGATCCATGCCAAATTATCGCAGCTTTTGCCTCTTTTTTGACGTCCTTTTGGCATGCTGGCTTCGCAGAGGTTGCTTGACCACACCCTACCCGTTCGAAGCCAGCAGCTTGTCCAGCGCACTTTCCATGTCGTGAACGAGCACCGGCGATCGGGCCGCGCGTCCCTGACTGCCCGTCCCCGTTAACCGTTCATCCGCGAGCGGAGAGACAGGTTTACCGTCGACGCGAATTTCATAGTGCAGGTGCGGGGCGGTCGATGTGCCGGTCGATCCCGCAAGGCCAAGCTCGGTCCCGGCGGCGACCCGCTGACCCACGCGCAGGTCTTCGTCCAGCGCACTCAGGTGGGCATAGCGGGTCTGGACACCGTTGCCATGATCCACTTCCACGATGTTTCCATAGCCGCTGCGCTCACCCATGAAGGCCACCTTGCCCGCTTGCGTCGCCTCGACGACGGCACCTTGGTCCGCAGCGAAATCCAGACCACTGTGCATCCGCATCGTTCCGTGCACCGGGTGCATCCGCAGGCCAAAGGACGAGCTGAGCCGCGCGCCCCTGATCGGTTGGTCAAACGTCTGGATCAGACGACCATCCTTGAATATCCGGGTCCGCCGGGACGTGTCGTCCGGCCAAAGGATGTCGTAGCGCCCGTCGGCAAGATCAAGCTGCGCAAAGTCGATGGTCGGATCTCCGACCACGCGGTCGCCGGATCGATGTTCCCGCCACATCAGGCGAAAATGTTCGCCGCCACTCAACCGTGTGCGCAGATCGAACGTCTCTGCCAGGATCAGTTCAAGGTCGGTCGCAAAGCGTGTCGGAATACCGGCACGGTCCAATGCGGCATAGATGGAACTGCCCACTGTCGCCTCGCCGGCACGGCGGATGCTGTCAAGCCGTGGGGCCAGCTTCTGAACGGTGGGTGCATCGCCGAATGTGGCCTGGATGCGCGATCCGTCCTCGATTTCCAGGGTCACCGTGTCCGGGTCGCCATCGTCGGCCAAGGTCAGGGCAAGGCTGTGCCCCGGTTGCAGCCGACGCAGGTCGAACGCGGACCCCAGGGCACCGGTCACCTCACGAATCTGATCGGTATCGAGTCCCGCCTGCGCCAGAAGCCCCGACAGGCTGTCACCGGGTGCCACGACCCCGGTCCAGGTGATCAGGTCTTTGGCCGGTGCGGGGTTGGTCGGGATCGGGTTCGCCGCTGCGCCATTCCGCACCGACGGTCGGTCCTGCTGCGTGGCAACATCGGCCTTTCCCGCTGACGACACCGCGCCTCCGGCCTCGCTGTCCATGTGCAAGACGATGCCAAGGGCCACGCTGCCGGCGACGAGCATGGCTGTCCAGTATCTTAACCTGATCAACATCCTGCCACCCGCTACGTCGCGTGCCTCGCAAGATCCACGCTCGCGCTTATTGAAGCCCCCGACCCCATTTTGCAAGGGAGGTGGAGATAAACCGGCAGAACCCCGCCACGCTACGTGGCCGGGTCCACGGTTCACTTTTCACAAAACGCTAACCCTTCACACCGGAGGAGATCATCACCGCCTCGGTCACGCGGCGTTGAAAGATCAGGTAGGCCAGCACGACCGGCAGCGCAGCCAGCAGCGCCACCGACATCAGACGGGCATAGGCCAGCCCGAATGCGTCGTTGACCTGCGTGATCCCGACGGGAATGGTCATCATGTCCTCTGACGTGATGACGAGAAAGGGCCAGAAGAAAGCGTTCCAGACCCCGATGAAGGTTACAATGGCCAGCGCGGTCGTGATCCCCCAGTTCAGCGGCAGGAACAGCTTGAACAGGATTGCATAGTCGCCGCCGCCGTCCAGCACCGCGGCCTCGCGCATCTCTCGGGGAACGGAGTCGAAGAACTGCTTGTAGACGATGATCGTGACCGGCACGATCAGCTGCGGCAGGATGATGCCGCCCCAGGTGTTGATCAGCCCGAATTGGTCCATCAGGATGAACTGCGTCACGACCAACGCCTGAGACGGGATCATGAAGCTGGCCAGCACGATCAGATATAGCAGCCGACGCCCCGGAAAATTGATCTGCGACAGCGCGTAGGCGCACATCATGCTGATGACGATCACGACAGCGGTCACGATGAACGCAGTGCCGACCGAGTTGATGTACCAGGTCAGCAACTGCGTGTTGAACAGCGCATCCGCATAGTTGCCGATGTTAAATTCGTCAGGCAGCAGACCGGGGCGCGCAACGACGCGGCTTTCGGATCGCAGCGACGTGACCAACGCCCAATAGAGCGGAAAGACCCAGACCATTGCCGCGATCACCGTCACCCCGGTCAGGACGCTATTTTCGAGACGACGGATGTTCATCGACGCGACCTTCCGATGCGGAGAAGTTGGAACTGAAAGACCGACACCACGGCGATCAGCACGAACAGCACCGTCGCGATGGCCGAGGAGTAGCCGCCGTGGTTCAACTGGAACGCCTCACGGTAGACCTGCATCAGCAGGACGTAGGACGAATTGAACGGCCCACCGGCGCTCAGCAGATAGATCTGGTCGAAGATCTTGAGTTGCAGGATCAGTTGCAGCGTCAGGACAAGGGCGGTCACCGGCCAGATCAAGGGCCAGGTGACGCGGGTGAACTGCTGCCAGCGGGTGGCACCGTCCAGGGCCGATGCCTCATACAATTCGGCTGGGACATTGCGCAGGCCCGCGATGAACAGCAGCACGTTGAAACCGGTGGTCCACCAGATCGTGATGGCGGCGATGACGGGCATGACCCACTCGGGGTCCTTGAACACGGCCACCGCCTCGCCGGTGATCGCCGCGATCGCGGGCTGCAGGACACCATACTGGAAATCCAGCATCCAAGCCCAAATCTGCGTGACGACCGACACCGGCAGGACGTAAGGCAGAAAGAACAGCACCATGATGAACGCCTGCATACCGCCCTTCAGCCGATTGATCATCAGGGCAATGGTCAACGCAATGGCAGTCGTGGGCACCACAGTCAGCAGGATGAAGTAGGCATTGTTCCAGACCGATGTCTTGAACAGCCGGTCGCTGGCCAGCCGGATGTAGTTGTCGAAACCGACCCATTCACCCGCGCCGATCAGCGGCGCATTGGTAAAACTGAGCTGCACCATCTTCAGCGTCGGATAAAAGAAGAATACGCTGAAGACGATCACGAATGGTGCGACCAGCGACAGGGCCGTCAGGTTCCGCTTGCGGCGGTTTTCGATCATCGCCATGGGCAGGTCTCCGGGATGGGCGAAGTGACCCGGCCGCGCGGGCGGCCGGGGCGTTCGGTCTTATTGCATCGCTGCGGTCAGATCGTCCTTGATCTGCTGCACGGCCTCTTCGGGTTCGAAGTAACCGTGGATCGCCGGGCCGATGATGTTCAGGGCCGCGTCATAGGTCGGCAAGGCGACACCTGTCAGCGGTGACGGCGGATCGAAGGCCGCGTTGTTGGCCAGCGACGCATACGTCGCGTTCGGCTCCATCGCCTTGTATTCTTCGCTTTCGGCGACGTGCAGGTAAGCGGGAATGTGGCCCGCGTCAGCCCAGTCAATGGCGTGCTCTTCCATCCAGCCGATCACCGTCATGACCGCAGCGCGCTTCTCGCCCGAGATCGTCTCGGCACCTTCGTCTGGGATGGCAAAAGCGTGGCTGTCCGCCCAGGTCGCCTCTGCGCCCATCAGCGGCGGAATCTCGACTGCGCCCCAGTCAAAGCCAAGTGTGCCGTTGGCTGCAGCATCGGTAAAGGTCGGCACTTCCCAAACGCCATTCAGCTGGAATGCCGATTCACCCGAAGAGAACAGCGCGACCGAGGCTTCGTATTCGGCCTGTTCCGGGGTGAAACCCTGCTCCTGCCAGTTCTTCATCGTGGCAATCGCCGTGGCGGCTTTGTCGGCGTTGTCGCCGGGCAGAACCTCTCCATCGACGATGAATTCACCGCCCTGCTGGGACAGCAGCGTGTAAAAGACGCGCCACAGGCCACCATCGCCGCCGGTCTGATAGGTCAGCGGGGTCGCGACACCGGAATCCTTGAGAGATTGCAGCGCCGTGTTCAAATCCTCGAGGCTTTCGATGCCGGTCAGATTGCCATCGGCGTCAAGGTAGTCGGTCCCCTCCAGCAGCGCCTTGTTATAGTAAAGCACAAGCGCGTGGATATCGAAGGGCACAGCGTAAAGGGTGCCGTCAGACGTTGCGGCATCGATCGCTGCTGGAAAGAATTCTTCTCTGGTCAGGCCGGCAATCGCGAGATCCTCATCCGTGATCGGGCTGAGGATGCCCTCTTCCAGCGCCAGGGGCGTGCGGGACAGATGATAGGTCATCACGTCGGGGCCTTCACCCACGGCGGCAGAGGTGCGGACCTTGGTGTAGAACGGGACGCCCCATTCAAGGGTCGTGCCGGTGATCTTGATGTCGGGGTGTTCGCTGTTGAAGCCGTCGATCAGCGCCTTCATCCGCACGCCGTCGCCCCCGCCCAGAAAGTCCCACCAGATGACCTCTTGCTGGGCAAGGGCCGGGGCCGCACATAACGCCAGCGCGCTGGCGGATAGAATCGTCTTGAACAGTTTCATGTCGTCCTCCCTGATTATGCTGCCGGCACGGTTGCCGGTCCGGTTTCGCTCCTCCGACGCACCCGCCCCTCCCGGACGGATACGCCTATCTCAGTCGTTGGCCGTCGGTGTCGAAGACCAGGACATGCCGTGGAACTGCCCCGATGCCGATAGTCCTGCCATCCAGCCTTTCGCGCGATCCCTTGCGTTCCACGATGATCTCACTTTCGTCAGCCAGGCTTGTGTGAAGGTAGAACACGTCGCCCAATTCCTCTGACACCTCGACCCGCACGGGCATCCCTCCATCGGCAATCTGCCAGTGTTCGGGTCGCACGCCGATGTTGACCGTGGTGCCCGGTGCGGCGTCATGGTCCACGGCGGCCCGAAATTCGTGCGCCTCTGACCCTTCCGTGCGCACCACGAGGTTGCCACCATCACGCCCTGTGACTTTTGCGGGGATGAAGGTCATCGCAGGCGATCCGATGAAGCCCGCGACAAAGCGGTTGTCAGGATCGTCATACAGGTCAAGCGGCGCGCCCGCCTGCTGCACGACTCCGTCCTTCAGCACGACGATCTTGTCAGCGAGTGTCATGGCCTCGACCTGGTCGTGGGTGACGTAGATCATCGTTGCCCCGATCTTGCGGTGCAAATGCGTCAGTTCCAGCCGCATCGCGACCCGCAGCTCCGCATCGAGGTTAGACAGCGGTTCATCAAACAGGAACACTTGTGGATTGCGCACGATGGCGCGGCCGATGGCGACCCGCTGGCGCTGCCCGCCGGACAGGGCCGACGGCTTCTTGTCCAGATGGTCGGTCAGTTGCAGGATGCGGGCAGCCTCTGACACCATCTCCTGCACTTTTGCCTTCTTGGTGCGGGCCAGTCGCAGACTGAAGGCCATATTCTCGAACACGGTCAGATGCGGGTAAAGCGCGTAGCTTTGAAACACCATCGCAACGCCACGGTCCGACGGTTCCACCTGCGTCACGTCACGGTCGTCGATCAGGATCGCGCCGTCGGTCGTGTCCTCCAGCCCCGCGATCATGCGCAGCAAGGTGGATTTGCCGCAGCCCGAGGTCCCGACGAACACCGCAAAGCTACCCGTCGGGATGTCCATCGATACGTCCTTGATAACGCGGATGGCTCCGAAATCTTTGGCGACCTTGTTCAGTCGGACTCCCATGCCTCAGCTCACGTCGATGCGAATGACGTGGTAGGACAGGGGCGACAGCTTGCCACGGACTTTCCCGTCTTCGACACCGACACCGGACCCACGGGTCGGCACGATGCGGTCGGGGTTCTGGGCGTCGTTGCCAGTGCGCAGGTCGTGGCCCTCCATCACCAGATGTTCTGACAGCTTGGCCCCCGGAAAGCCGGTCAGCGTCACGTCCAGATCGGCGTCTTCGGTCAGATGCCGGTTCAGCATGAACAGGGTCACGGTCGTGCCAGCCTCGTCCAGCACACCCGCCACGTCGAGATATTTCACCTCGTCCGCGACCCGGCAGTCGTAGGTCTCGGATTCCACCGCCACGTTCAACGCCGTGCCGCGCCCGTAAAGCGAGGCGAACTGATAGGGATAATAGATCGTCTGTCGCCAGGCCGGGCCGTTCTTTTCCGCCCGGATCGGCGCGATGACATTCACAAGCTGCGCGATGCACGCGATCTTGACCCTGTCCGACCGGCGGATGAATTCGTTCATCAGGCCCGCGACGAACAGCGCATCCTCGAAGTTGTAGGTTTCCTCCAGCAGCGCGGGTGCCTCTGGCCAGTCCCAAGACTTGATGTTCTTGGTGTCCTGTTCGCGGATGTGATACCAGACGTTCCATTCGTCGAAACAGATGTGGACATCGTTCTTGGCACGCTTCTTGGACTTCAAGTAGTCGATGACGCCGCCGATGGTCTGGATGTAGCGGCCCGTCTCCTCGATCTTGCCGAAGAAGTTCAGCGTGTCGCGGCTGTTGTTGCCGTAATACTTGTGAAGCGAGATGTAATCGACGTTCTCGTAGCATTCCTCCAGCACCTGCCGTTCCCAGTCGGGATAGGTCGGCATGGCATCGTTGGAACTGCCGCAGACCACCGTCTCGATGCTGGGATCGAACCCCTTGAAAGCCTTCGACGTCTCGTTGGCCAGACGACCGTATTCCGTCGCCTTCTTGTGACCGATCTGCCAGGGGCCATCCATCTCGTTGCCAAGGCACCACATCTTCACGTCGTAGGGGTCGGCCACGCCGTGTTCCCGGCGCAGGTCGCTCCAGGTCGTGCCGCCCTTGAAATTGGCGTATTCGAGGAAGTTGCGCGCGTCCTCTAGCCCGCGAGAGCCGAGGTTGACCGCCAACATCATCTCGATGCCAGCCATTTCGGCCCATTTGCCGAACTCGTTGATCCCGACCTGATTGGTCTCTTTCGACCGCCACGCCAGATCGAGGCGCACCGGGCGCTTGTCCTTCGGCCCGATGCCGTCCTCCCAGTTGTAGGCGGACACGAAGTTGCCGCCTGGATAACGGATCGCGGGAATCTTCAGGTCCTGCACGAACTTCAGGACGTCCGTACGAAACCCGTCGGCGTCGGCATTGGGGTGACCCGGCTCATAAATGCCGCCGTAAATCGCGCGGCCCATGTGTTCGATGAATGCTGAATAGAGCCTGTCGTCGATGCGTG
>NZ_JBMERN010000034.1:0-38539 GCF_049310965.1 Loktanella sp. DJP18
AGATTTTTTATGCTCAGAGCAAATTCCCTTTGCGTAGAAACCTGGAAAAACTACACCGATACATTTCCGCCGGGACGCAATAGTCGCCCTTTGGATATGAACAGGGTCTTCATGATGAAAGATCGTGACAAACCGGTGAAGCGTTCGTGTCGCGGTTGCGGCAAACCTGTCGCATTGTCGTCAGATATCGAAAAACACCGTTTCCTTCGGACCCTGGATGTAAACGTCGAACCGGTAGCTGCCGTCGGCCTGCCGTTGCGCCAGCAACGTCGGCACGCGCATCTGGTGTTCCAGCCGCGTCAGGATCGGGTCTTCGGCATTGGCCTCGGCCTCGTCGCTGAAATACATCCGGGTCTGCAATCCGATGTTGATGCCGCGCGCCACGATCCAGACGCTGATGTGCGGGGCCTGCCACCGCCCATCGGGCCAGCGCACACGCCCCGGCTTTACCGTCTCGAACCGGAAGGCCCCGGTCTCCATGTCGCCCGGACTCCGCCCGAAGCTGGTGAAATGCGGGTCGGCGTCGGCATCGTGGCCGGCAAAAAGTCCCGCCGCATCTGCCTGCCAGATCTCGACCAGCGCATCCTTCAGCGCCATGCCCATGCCGTCATGCACGGCCCCCGCGATGACGATCTCTTCGCCCTGCACCGCGCCCGTCTTCATCCGCGCGCCCAGATCCTCGGGATAGACTCCGCCGATCCCGCAGAAATTCGGCGTGCAGCCGATGTGGACGTAGGGCCCTGCCGTCTGGCTAGGGCTTTCCTTCATGACATTCAGCGGTTGCACCATGATCAAAGCCCCTCCGGCCGTGTTTCGAACGCCGTCTGCCGCCGCCCGCGCAGCACGATGTCAAACTTGTAGGCGCGCGCATCCATCGGCACCGTCCGCGCCATGTCCAGCGGCGCGATCAGCGACTTGACTGCCTCGGGATTCTGGATCGTGCCGACGATGGGACACAGCGGGATCAACGGGTCGCCTTCGAAATACATCTGCGTGATCAGCCGCTGGGCAAAGCTGTGGCCGAAGACGGAAAAATGGATATGCGCCGGGCGCCAGTCGTTCATGCCGTTCGGCCAGGGATAGGGCCCCGGCAGGATCGTGCGGAACTCGTAATGACCTTCTGCATCCGTGATGACCCGTCCGCAGCCGCCGAAATTGGGGTCAAGCGCCGCAACATAGCCTTCCTTCTTGTGCCGATACCGCCCGCCCGCATTGGCTTGCCAGACCTCGACCAGCGCCCCGCCGACACCGCGCCCGAATTCGTCCTGCACCCGCCCGTAGACGACGATCCGCGGACCGATCGCACTTTCGCCGGTAAAGTTGTGGATCAGGTCCGCGTCATGCTCGCCCAGCAGGCCGTGACCGAAGGTCGGGCCGGTGATCTCGGACAGACTTGTGGGAAAGGACAGCAGCGCCGCCTGTGGCGACCGCTTGACGCTGGTCTTGTAGGGCGGATGGAACGGGGCCGGATGCCAGTCCCGGTCGCGTGCAACAAAGCCGCCCTTGTCCGTGCCGTGTTCCGCCATCGTGTCCCCCCGCCGCGCCGCAATCACCCGACGCCCTTGCGCGGAAAATGACGGCGACCTGCCCGCAATGCAAGTCCGAAGCGGCAATCGGCATCCCGCGCCCTGCGGTCACGGGATTCTAACCCCTTGTCCGAAAAAACGATTCCTTTACATAATATGTCTCGCACGCGAAACATTCGCTTTTTGATATGTATTTCGCCGGGCCGCACGTCATGCCCCCGGCGCGATCTCCATCATCAGCGTGTCCGGCGCGATGCCCCGCTGCATCGCACTGGCCCGCACCGCCTCGCGCAGGGCCGCGCTACGTGTCAGCAGCGACCGGAATCGCGCCTCGTCCAGCACCAGCAGCGTCGACGGCGCGATGGTCTGCGCCACCGCACGGCGCGGCTTGCGCATCAGCGCCGCGATCTGCCCGAACATGTCACCGCGACCCAGCCGCAGCGTTTGCGCTGCGGTGTCCAGTTCCACCGCCCCCGAGGCGATGAAGAACACGCTGCGCGACAGACTGTCGGTGTTTCCGATCACGGTGCCCGCATCGACGTAACGGGTCTGAAGCGACCGGGCGAGCATTCTGAGCGAAGCGTCGTCAAGGTCAGCGAACAATGGAAATTGCCGCACGAGGTCAGTGCGTTGCACCGCGATGTCCAGCGGCGGACGCGCCTCTGCGGCGGTGCGTCGGGCCGATAGGTTCTGCATCAGCGCCGTATGCACTTCGGCCCCGATCAGGCCGTCTTCACGCATGGCGTTGTATTCGCGCTCCTCCAGCCGCAGCGCCGTGCGCCGGATGAAGCGGCGCTCCAGCTCCTCGGCATATCCCGGATACTGAAGCCGCAGACCCTCCAGCGCCGTCTCGACCGTTTCGATCCGGCGCGACAGCAGTTCGTGCAACAGGTCGGCGACCCGGCGCCCGTGGATGCGGCGAATTCGTCCATCGATGAAGGTATCGAGGTCGCGCATGATCAGCCGTTGCGACAGCAACCTCTCGAACCGGTCGGCGGTCATGCGGCCCAATGGCGTCGGAATTCGCAGCCTATTGTGCAGCGACACGGCCAGCCGGAAGGTGCGCTTATAGGCGACCGACTGGCGCGCCGCCCGCTGGTAGCCATTGCGTCCGCCCGCCCGCGCGCCTTCGATCAGGCGATCGGCGTCGGTCAGGATCTGGTCTGCCATCCGGGCCGAGATCGTCCGCTCGCGCACCCGCGACAGGATCGTGTCACGCTCGAACCCCGCCAATGCGATCAGGCCAAGCGTGATGCGGTCGCGGTCCAGAATGTCGCTGCTGTCGTCGGCCGCACTGACGGCCGCGTCCAGCCGTTCGCCGAACTGCTTCGCCTCGGCGCGCACGATCTCTCGGGTCAGGTCATAGGCTTCGGTGGTGCGGGCGACATCCTCCCGCACCGTCTGCAACGCGACGGCGACGACCTGACGCGACATCGCCTCGTCGATGGGCGACAGCCGGTCCAGCCCCAGCCACCCGATGACCAGCCGCAGGGTCGTGCCTTGCACGATCAGGGTGAACAGCGTGAATCCGGTGGCCAGGATGCCGACCAGCCGCTTGACCTCGACCGGGACACGAAAGCTTTCGGTCACCGCCAGCGCCAGCGCCAGCGTGACCGCTCCGCGCAGACCGCCCCACAGGATCGCGGCGCGGTAAGGGCGGTCGACGGCGGGCGACAGACGCAGCACCGTCAGCAACGGCAGAAGGCCGAACAGGATCAAGGCACGGGCTGCGATGGCGGCCAACACCACGACACCGACGAGGGCGACATCGGCCAGCCGCACCTCCTCCAGCAAGCGGGGGATCAGCAAGGCTGCCAGAATGAAGATCAGCGCCCCGGCCCAATGCGCCAGCAGGTCCCAGACCTCGCGCAGGTTGACCCAGACCTGCGGCGGCAAGCGACCGGGACCCGCAAGGTTCAGGGTCAGGCCCGCCACGACGACGGCGATCACGCCGGACGCCCCGATGCTTTGCTCTGCCCCGATATAGGCCAGATAGGGCAGCGAGACCGAAATCGAGATCACCGCAAGGTCGTGGCGGCTGAACATCGCCATGATCCACACCGCGATGCGTCCCGCGACCCATCCGCAAACCGCACCCCCCGCGATCAGGATCGGAAAACGGCCGAGGGCGGAACCCAGGTCCGGGTCGGGCACGCCGCGCATCACAAAGCCCATGAACAAGCCGAACAGCGCGATGGCTGCGGCGTCGTTCAACAGGCTCTCGCCTTCGATGATCCTTGCCAGCCGACGCGGCGCCGAGATCGACCGAAAGATCGAGACCACCGCCGACGGGTCCGTCGTGGACACGATGGCCCCGATCAACAGGCAGACCGCAAGCGGAAGCGGCGACGCCCAGGCCAACGCATACCCGACGGAAAGGGTGGCGACGACGACGGCCACGACGGCCAGCACGAGGATCGGCACCCAGTCGTCCAGCATCCGGCGCAGGTTCATGCCCAGCGTCGCCTGAAACAACAGGGTCGGCAGAAAGACGTACAGAAAGACGTTCGAGCGGATCGGCAACCCCAGAATCGCCAGAGCGATCGGATTCAGCGCATCGGTCAGCTCGGTGCGCAGGAAAAAGGCCGCGCTGACGCCGATCAGGATGCCCAGCAGGGCAAGGATCACGCCGTAGGGCAGCCGCAACCGCGCGGCGAGCGGTTCGGCCGCGCCCACGACGAGGAAAAGCGATGCGATGACCGCCGTGACAAGGACGATATCCATTCCGAGCGCATAGCATTTCCGACGGGATTTGGAACTGTCCGCCGACGTATCCTGCATCACGGTCGCGAAAGTGACCCTTTTGGAGCCGCTAGGTCATTTTCGATTGAAGTTCCGCGATTTCCGCGTTTGACAGGCCTCAGATCGAAAGGCCCGACAGCATGACACCAGAATTTCTCGTCACCCACTCCGGCGGCTTCCATGCGGACGAATTGATGTCCAGCGCCGTACTGTCCCGTCTGTATCCGGCAGCAAGGATAGTCCGCAGCCGGGACGCTGCGTGGATCACACCGGGGTCCGACCGGATCGTCTATGACGTCGGCGGTGGATATGACGCCGAACGCAACCTCTTCGACCACCACCAGCGCGATGCACCGTTGCGCGACGACGGCCAGCCCTTCAGCTCTTTCGGTCTGGTCTGGCAGCACTTCGGTAAGGCCTACCTCGCCGCTCTGTCCGTTCCGCAGGCGGATATCGAAACAGTTCACGCCAAGGTCGACGCAGGCTTCGTGCTGCCGATCGACCTGCTGGACAATGGCGCGCTGAGTCCCACCGTCGCCGGACCGCTGGCGGGCATGACGCTGCCCGGTCTGCTGGAAACTTTGAAACCCGTCTTTGATCAGGGCGGTCCCACCGCAGAGACGGAGGCCTTTCACAACGCCCTGACCATCGCCCGCGCCTTTCTGGAAGCGCGAGTCGCCCGCAGTGCTGCCGGGCTTCGCGCCGACGGCATGGTGATGGACGCCATTGCTGCGGCGGGTCAGGGCCGAGTGCTGGAATTGCCGATGGGCATGCCGTTTCGCCCGGCCGTGATCAGGGCCGGGGCCGATCACCTGCTGTTCGTCATCACGCCCCGCGGTGAAGGGGACTGGACCCTCGGCGGAATCGCGAAAGAAGCGCAGGGTTTCGATCTGCGCGCCGATCTGCCCGCCGCCTGGGCCGGCCTGACGGGAGAGGCGCTTGAACGCGCCTCCGGCATTCCGGGTGCCGAGTTCTGCCACAACGGACGCTTCATCGCCGCCGCAACGACTCGTGCCGCGATCGTCGCCATGGCCGAACGGGCCGTGATCGAGGCCGAAGCCGCCGGCCACTGACTTGCCCGCGAAAACCACTTGCGGTTTGCGGCGGAAATCCATAGGTCACGCCCTCAAGGCCTTGGCCCGGCGGCGAGTTGGCGGAGAGGTTACGCAGCGGATTGCAAATCCGTGTAGACCGGTTCGATTCCGGTACTCGCCTCCACACAGCATCAAGATCTCCGAAAATTCTCGGACCACTGCGACGCGGTGCTCCTGAAGAATTGGTGTCGTCATCGACCGGACGCGTCGCCATGACACGCGCTCGCGTCGCGCGCGGTTAAGCTTGAAATCGTCGCAATTTGAGCGGCACTTAACCCCCGGCTGCGCGCATGATCCGCGATCAGATCACCTGTTGCGTAGGGTCGCCTGACACGCTGCCCGAGGACAAGGTTGCCGAGTCATATACGCCCTAAATCCGTCTGTTTCAGAAGGGTCGAGACAGGACCCCGGTTCCGGCAACTCGCGTTTTCGGATCATCAACACGCGATGTCGTGCTGCGCACAAGACCGGGGGGGAAAATCGGTGGCCGTCCGAAGGACAGCAGCGGCACCGTCTCGACGACACTGTAGATCGGCACCCCGGGTGTCCGTCCCCACCAGCCGGCATCCATCCCGCGCGATCGCCCCACCGTTCGGGTGATCTCTCCAACAGGATTGTCCCGCAAAACTGGATTTAGGAACCTGTACACGCTGGCGTTCGACCGCAGACAGGGGCCGCCGGTCGCGGAACGATATGCGGCGCAGTTGGTTACACCCGCACGCGGCAAGGTTGCCTTGCCCTCCTCATGACATGCTCCACAGAAAGAACATCGCTTCCATGAAACAGGACCTGCCTTTCAATCCCCCGTCGGCCGATACCCAGTCCGACGACAAGACGATGGAGCGCGACCGCAATCCCGGCACCGGCGGCGAGACGCACCAGCACCCCGACGCGGGCGGCGACCGCCTGACCACCGCGCAGGGCATTCCCGTCAGCGACAACCAGAATACTTTGAAAGCCGGACCGCGCGGTCCGTCGTTGCTTGAGGATTTCCACTTCCGCGAGAAGATGTTTCACTTCGACCATGAGCGCATTCCCGAACGCGTCGTCCATGCCCGTGGCTACGCGGCGCATGGCTTTTTCGAGGTGACGGACGCGATCCCCGACCTGACGGCCGCACATCTGTTCGGCGAAAAGGGTCGGCGCGTGCCGGTATTCACGCGCTTCTCGACCGTGGCCGGCAACAAGGGATCGCCGGACCTTGCCCGCGACGTGCGCGGCTTTGCCGTCAAGTTCTATACCGAAGAGGGCAACTGGGATTTGGTCGGCAACAACATCCCGGTTTTCTTCATTCAGGACGCGATGAAGTTTCCCGACCTGATCCACGCCGCCAAGCAGGAACCGGATCGCGGCTTTCCGCAGGCGCAGACGGCGCATGACAACTTCTGGGATTTCATCTCTCTCATGCCGGAAGCGATGCACATGGTCATGTGGATCATGTCGGATCGGACTATCCCGCGGTCGCTGCGGTTCATGGAAGGCTTCGGCGTCCACACGTTCCGGTTCGTCAATGCCGAAGGCAAGGGCCATTTCGTCAAGTTCCACTGGAAGCCCAAGGTCGGCATGCAATCGGTCCTGTGGGACGAGGCGGTCAAGATCAACGGGGCTGACCCCGATTTTCATCGCCGCGACATCTGGAACGCCATCCAGGCGGGCGATTTCCCCGAGTGGGAACTGGGCGTGCAGGTCTTCGACGACGCGTTTGCCGACAGTTTCGATTTTGACGTTCTGGACGCGACCAAGTTGATCCCCGAAGAACTGGTACCTGTCCGCATCATCGGGCGCATGGTGCTGGACCGGCTTGTCGACAACTTCTTTGCCGAGACAGAGCAGGTTGCCTTCTGCACGCAGAACATCGTGCCGGGCATCGACTTTACCAACGATCCGCTGTTGCAGGGGCGTAATTTCTCTTACCTCGACACGCAGATCAAACGCCTGGGCGGGCCGAACTTCACCCATATCCCGATCAACGCGCCGCGCTGTCCGATGCACCATTTCCAGCAGGACGGTCACATGGCGATGCACAATCCGAAGGGTCGTGCCAACTATGAGCCGAACGGCTGGGCCAAGGGTGGACCGCGCGCCGATCTCAAGGGCGGATTCCGGTCCTTCCCGGAAGAGATCGTGGGTGAAAAGCGCAAGATCAGGGCCGAGACCTTTGCCGATCACTACAGCCAGGCAAGGCAGTTCTACGTCAGCCAGACGGACATCGAACAGGGTCACATCGCGGACGCGCTTGTCTTCGAGCTCTCGAAGGTCGTCGCTTTGGAGGTTCGCACCCGCATGGTCGCACACCTGCCGCACATCGACGCCGATCTCGCGGCCAAGGTGGCCGACGGTCTGGGACTGGACGGCGTGCCGACCCCGCACACCCCGGCGCGCAAACCGATCAGCGATCTGGTGGCGTCCGATGCTTTGTCGATCCTCAAGAACGGACCGGACAGCTTTGCCGGTCGCAAGCTGGGGCTGCTGGTCACCGACGGCATCGACGATGACGCCTTCGACGCGCTGAAAGAGGCTGTCGAAAAGGCCGGTGGCATGGTCGAGATCGTAGCACCCAAGGTCGGCGGCATCGTCACGGCGGGTGGCAGGAAGGTGCCTGCGGATCAGAAGATCGACGGCGCGCCCTCGGTTCTTTATGACGCGGTTGCCATTCTGGCGACGACGGAAGGGGCGACCGCACTGGCCGGAATGCACCCTGCGCGCACCTTCGTCGCGGACGCCTTTGCACACGCCAAGTTCATCGGCCTGTCGGAGGGCACCGATCCCCTGCTGGACGCGGCCGGGGTGAAGCCCGACGCGGGCGTCATGACGATCGGCGCAGCCAAGGACGCGCAGGCCTTCGTCCAGACACTTGGCGCATTGCGCTATTGGGACCGCAAGACGGCCTGAGCATTGTCCCATCGCACCCCAAATGGTGCGATGGGATACCCTTAGATTGGCGATTTCGCGTAAATGCCGGGCAGTTTGGCACGCAACAGCCGCCGCCCCCCGACTGGCGCGTCAAGCCTGTTGCCAACGTGATCCGGCCCGGTGACGATGCTGCAATGCAGCACCGCCTGAGAATCACCATCGTCGAAAGCGACCCTGCGCGCGCCGCGTTGATCCAGGAAAGCCTGCTGCGTGCAGGAGACTACGATCTGAACGTCGTGACCGACATGACGCGCCTGACGCTGGCCATCAAGACCGTCAACCCCGACATCGTGCTGATCGACCTCGACAATCCGTCGCGCGACACGCTGGAGGAGATGGCGCTGGCCACGGCACCGTTGGAACGGCCCGTCGCTCTGTTTGTGGATCAAAGCGACGCGAACCTGACGAAGATCGCCATCGAGGCGGGGGTGTCCGCCTATGTCGTCGACGGCCTGCGCGCCGACCGGCTGAAGCCGATCATCGATGCCGCCGTGGCGCGGTTCAACATGTTCCGCCAGATGCGCACGGAACTGGCTGCCACGAAACGCGCGCTTGAAGAACGCAAGGTCATCGACCGCGCAAAGGGCATTCTGATGAAGGCAAAGGGCATCGACGAGGAAGCGGCCTATGCCCTGTTGCGTCGCGCAGCGATGGACCAGGGCCGCAGGGTGGTGGATGTGGCCGAGGCGCTGGTCAGCACGGCGGGCCTTCTGTCATGACGAAGCCCATTCCCGTCGGGTTCGTCCCGCTGATCGACGCCGCCCCGCTGATCGTTGCGGTCGAAATGGGCTTTGACCGGGCCGAGGGCATTGCCCTCGAGTTGCGCCGCGCGCATTCGTGGGCGGCGCTGCGCGACATGGTGGCCTTCGGGCAGGTCACGGCGGCGCAGATGCTGTCGCCCATGCCAATCGCCACGGCACTGGGGCTGGGCGGGGCCGGTGCGCCCCTGGCCGCCGTCGCGGTCCTCTCCACGAACGGAGAGATCATCTGCGTGAGCGCAGCCATTGCGGACCGGATGCGGGTGTCGGGCCATGCCTTTGGTCTGGACGATGCCCGCGCCGCTGGGCAGGCGCTGATTGCCACCGCGCGGGGATCGCTGCGCATCGGTGTGCCGTTCCCGTTTTCGATGCACGCGGAACTGCTGTATCACTGGCTGTCGGCGCTTGGCCTGCCGGCACCGGCGGGCCTTGATATCCGGACTGTGCCGCCACCATTGATGGCGGCGGCGCTGGCGGCGGGTGACATCGACGCCTGCTGCGTGGGTGAACCCTGGGGGTCCATGGCCGTGGAACGCGGGGTGGGCGCGCTGTTGCTGCCCGGTTCCGCGATCTGGCCGGGTATGCCAGAGAAGGTGCTGGGCGTGCGGGCCGATCTGGCCGACGCGCAGCCCGACCATCTGAACGCGCTGATCCGCGCCCTGTGGCACGCGGGTCAATGGCTGGCCGACCCGCAAAGCCGCACCACGGCTTGCGAGATGTTGGCGGGCCGCGACTTCATCGACGTGCCGTCAGAGGTCATCGACCGCGCCCTGTCCGGCCACCTGACGATCTCGGCCCGTGGCGACGCCCGGATGGCACCGGGTTTCATCGACTTCGCCCATTTTACCCCGAGGGCCGATCACGCCGTCTGGATCGGAGAGCGGCTGGCCGCACGGCTTGGCCTCGACCGCGCGACGGCCCGCAGCGATGCCATGGCCACCTATCGCACCGCCCTGCACGGCAGTGCGCTGGCGGCGATTCCCGGCTATGCGCCATTGCACGATATCATGCCCCGTTCGTTTGACGGTCAGGAATTGAGCCTGACACCGCGAGGGTGACTGGATTTTGTGCAGCGGGATGCCGCAGTGCAGAAAAACCACCGCCCAACGCCTCTGCTGTCGTCTTGATCGTTGATTAACCCGCCCGCGCTGGTTGTAGTCGTCCTTAGGCAGACAATGGCGTCGGCCTGACCCCATTCCCAAAGTCCGGGTAATCCGAGCAGAGCCGCTCGACCCTTCGTGCAATGCACGAAGTCGGTCAGCGGCTATTTTTCGTATGTCCGGGCACCTGTCCCGGACCCTAAAGGGACGACCAGATGAAATATTTCAACGCCTGTCTTCTGATGACGACGCTGCTGGCCAGCCCGGCCTTTGCGCAGCTGCTGGACCTTGAGAAGGACGAGCTGACATTCGGCTTCATCAAGCTGACCGACATGGCCCCGCTGGCCGTGGCCTATGAGAACGGCTATTTTCTGGACGAAGGGCTGTTCGTGACGCTGGAAGCGCAGGCGAACTGGAAGGTGCTGCTGGACGGCGTCATCGGCGGGCAGCTGGACGGTGCACACATGCTGGCAGGCCAGCCGCTGGCGGCAACCATCGGCTACGGCACGGCCGCCCATATCATCACGCCGTTTTCGATGGATCTGAACGGCAACGGCATCACCGTCTCGAACGCCGTCTGGGCCGAGATGAAGCCGAACGTGCCGCTGGATGCCGACGGCAAGCCGCAGCACCCGATCTCGGCCGCGGCCCTGGCACCCGTCGTCGCCAGCTACAAGGCGGCGGGCAAGCCGTTCAACATGGGGATGGTGTTCCCGGTGTCGACCCACAACTACGAACTGCGTTACTGGCTGGCCGCCGGTGGCTTGAACCCCGGCACCTACACCCCGGACGACACCAGCGGCACCATCGGTGCCGATGTCATGCTGTCCGTCACGCCGCCGCCGCAAATGCCCGCGACGCTGGAGGCCGGGACCATCGACGGCTACGCCGTGGGCGAGCCCTGGAACCAGCAGGCCGTGGTCAAGGGGATCGGGGTGCCGGTCATCACCGATTACGAGCTGTGGAAGAACAACCCCGAGAAAGTGTTCGGCATCACGGCAGAGTTTGCCGAGGCCAACCCCAACACCACGCTGGCCCTGACAAAGGCGCTGATCCGCGCCGCCATATGGCTGGACGAGAACGACAACGCCAACCGCGAGGCGGCCGTCGACATGCTGGCCCGCCCGGAATACGTCGGCGCGGACCGCGACGTCATCGCGGCGTCGATGACCGGCACCTTCGAGTATGAAAAGGGTGACGTACGCGAAGTCCCGGATTTCAACGTGTTCTTTCGCTACAACGCGACCTACCCGTTCTATTCGGACGCGGTCTGGTATCTGACCCAGATGCGCCGCTGGGGGCAGATCGCGGACCCCAAGGACGACGCCTGGTTCGACGAGACGGCGAAATCCGTCTATCGCCCCGACATCTACCTTCAGGCCGCGCGGATGCTGGTGGATGAAGGTCTGGCGACTGAGGCCGACTTCCCCTTTGACAGCGACGGCTACAAGGCCCCGACGCCAGCCGAAGATGTGATCGACGGCATCGCCTATGACGGCAAGCAGCCCAACGCCTACATCGACAGCCTGCCCATCGGGCTGAAATCCAGCGACGTCGCCGGCGGCTGACGCAACGGTGCCGCCTCGATCGCGGCGGCCCCTTTTTCCGACCTGATCCGAAGGACCTCGCCATGACCACCGTCGATCCCGACCACCTTGACGTTCGGCAGCGCGACGCCCGCCGCGCCGTCTGGTTCACCCGCATCAACAAGGCCGACGCCTGGTTCACCGTGCTGGGTTTCGCCTGGCTTACCCCGCTGCTGAAAGCCGCTGCCGGCGACAACCCGCGCGCGCAGGGCAAGGAAATCTGGCGCCTGCTGGGCGTGCCGCTGCTGTCCATCGCGGTGTTCCTGATGCTGTGGTCGTCACTGGCCCCGCGTGTCGTGACATCTCTGGGTGCCATCCCCGGCCCTGTCGCCGTCTGGTCCGAGGCACGAGGTCTGCACGCCGACGCGGTTGCGAAGTGGGACAAGAAGGCCCAGTTCGAAGACCGGCTGGCCGAGCGCAATGCCAAGCTGGTGGAGGCGGGTCGCAGCGCCGACGTGAAAGACATCGTCTATACCGGCGCGCCCACCTACTACGGGCAGATCTGGACCTCGATCCAGACTGTGTTCTTCGGCTTTCTGATCGCGTCGGTCGTGGCGATTCCGCTGGGTATCGCGGCGGGCCTGTCGCCCACCGCCAATGCGGCGCTGAACCCCCTGATCCAGATTTTCAAGCCGGTGTCGCCGCTGGCCTGGCTGCCCATCGTCACGATGGTCGTCAGTGCGGTCTATGCGACCAATGACGGCATGTTCACGAAATCCTTCCTCGTGTCCGCGATTACCGTCACGCTGTGTTCGCTTTGGCCGACGCTGATCAACACGGCGCTGGGCGTGGCCAGCATCGACCGCGACCTGATCTCGGTCAGTCGCGTGCTGAAGATGGGGCCTTATGCCAAGATCACGAAACTGGTGCTGCCGTCGGCCCTGCCATTGATCTTTACCGGCTTGCGCCTGTCGCTGGGAGTGGGCTGGATGGTGCTGATCGCGGCAGAGATGCTGGCGCAGAACCCCGGCCTTGGAAAGTTCGTCTGGGACGAATTCCAGAACGGATCGTCGCAAAGCCTGGCCCGGATCATCGTCGCGGTTCTGACCATCGGCATCATCGGCTTCCTGCTGGACCGCGTGATGTTCGCCATGCAGTCGTTCTTCACCTTCTCGGCGCAGCGGTGATGGGCATGAGCATCCTGTCATTCAAAGGCGTCAACAAGGGGTTCGGGCAAGGCATACACCGCACAGAGGTCCTGCTCGGCATCGACCTTGACGTGAAGGAGGGCGAGTTTCTGGCCATCCTAGGGTTTTCAGGCACCGGCAAATCGACCTTGATGAACCTGGTGGCCGGGCTTGAGGCACCGGACAGCGGCAGCCTGACGTTTCGCGGCCAAGCCGTCACCGGACCCGGCCCGGATCGCGGGCTGGTGTTCCAAAGCTACAGCCTGATGCCCTGGCTGACCGTGCGCGGCAACGTCATGCTGGCGATCGAGGCGGTTCACGGCAAGCTGGCGCGCGCGGACAAGATCGCAAAGGCCGACCATTACATCGGCATGGTCGGCCTGTCGCACGCGGGCCACCGCTATCCGTCAGAATTGTCGGGCGGGATGCGGCAGCGGGTCGCCGTGGCGCGCGCGCTGGCGATGGAGCCGGACCTGCTGCTGCTGGACGAACCGCTGTCCGCGCTGGATGCGCTGACCCGCGCGAACCTTGCGGATGAGATCCTGGAGATCTGGGAGGCGGACAAGACCACCTGCATCCTGATCACCAACGACGTGGACGAGGCGATCCTGCTGGCCGACCGGATCATCGTGCTGAACCCCGACGGCACGCTGGCCGATCCGGTGGCGGTCAACATCCCGCGTCCGCGCAACCGCGACGCGATGAACCATGATGCGGTGTTCAAGATGCTGCGCACGCAGGTCACGCAATACCTGATGGAGGTGGGCATCGCCGCCAAGGTGGCGGAAACCCGACACCTGCCCAATGTGACGCCGATCCACAAGCTGGTGCCTGCCGCCGTCCGCGACAGCCGCGAGGGGATGATCGAGGAACGGTTCCTCGACTTCAGCCAGTTGCACAAGATCTATCCGACGCCCAAGGGGCCGTTGTGCGTCGTGGAAAATTTCGATCTGAAGGTCAATCAGGGCGAGTTCATTTCGCTGATCGGTCATTCGGGATGCGGGAAATCCACCGTGCTGACGATGGCCGCCGGCCTGAACGCGATCAGCAAGGGTGCGATCCGGCTGGACGGGCGCCATGTCGAAGGGGCCGACCCGGAACGCGCGGTCGTGTTCCAATCCCCCAACCTGTTCCCCTGGCTGACCGCCAAGGAGAACGTCGCGATCGGTGTCGACAAGGTCTATCCGCGCGCCAGTCAGACCGAACGGCAGGAGGTTGTCGAATACTACCTTGAACGGGTGGGACTGGCGGACGCGATGGATCAGGGCGCGCATGCGATGTCGAACGGCATGAAGCAGCGTGTCGGCATTGCGCGGGCCTTTGCCCTGTCCCCGAAACTGCTGCTGCTGGATGAACCGTTCGGGATGCTTGACAGCTTGACCCGGTGGGAGCTGCAAGAGGTCCTGATGGAGGTCTGGTCGCGCACCAAGGTCACGGCAATCTGCGTGACCCACGATGTGGACGAGGCGATCCTGCTGGCCGACCGCGTGGTGATGATGACCAACGAGCCGCAGGCCACCATCGGCAGGATCACGGACGTGAAACTGCCGCGTCCGCGCACCCGCAAGGCGCTTCTGGCGCATCCCGATTACTATGACTACCGGCAGGACGTCCTTGATTTCCTGACGGAATACGAACACGGGGCGAAGCCCGCTCCCAAGTCCATTGCGGCGGAGTAGGACATGACCAAGAGACTTGTCGTCATCGGGGCCGGCATGGCCTCTGGCCGGATGCTGGAACATCTGTTCGACACGCAGCCCGGCCGCTGGCGCGTGACGCTGTTCAACGCGGAGCCGCGCGGCAACTACAACCGGCTGATGCTGTCGCCGGTCCTGTCCGGTGACAAGACCTACGCCGAGATCGTGACCCACGACGCCGCCTGGTATGTGGCGCATGGCGTCACCTGCCGGTTCGGCGAAAAGGTCCTGCGTATCGACCGCGACGCGCGTGTCGTCACGGGGGTGAACGGTGACGTGCCCTATGACCGCCTTGTCATCGCCACCGGGTCGAATCCCTTCATGATCCCGCTGCCGGGCCACGATCTGGCCGGTGTCATCCCCTACCGCGATCTGGAGGATACCGAGCGGATGATGGGCCTTGGCGCGCGGCCCGGATCGAAGGCGGTCGTCATCGGCGGCGGTCTGCTGGGGCTGGAGGCGGCAGCCGGCATGGCCGCACAGGGCGTTCAGGTCACCGTCGTGCACGTCATGGGTCACCTGATGGAACGCCAGCTTGACGCGGCGGCGGGTTATCTGCTGAAAAAGGCGCTGGAGGCGAAGGGCATCACGGTCCTGACCGCAGCCAATTCCAAGGAAATCGTCGGAACGGATGGACACGTCAGCGGCTTGCTGTTGGACGACGGCACGGAACTGCCCTGCGACCTGCTGGTGATGGCCGTCGGCATCCGGCCCAACGTGGCCTTGGCGAAAGAGGCCGGTCTGGCTGTCGGGCGCGGCATCCATGTCGACGATGCGATGGTGACGTCCGATCCGCATGTTCTGGCCCTTGGCGAATGTGTCGAACATCAGGGCGCGATCTTTGGTCTTGTCGCACCGCTTTACGATCAGGCAAAGGTCGCCGCCGCCACGCTGGGCGACACGCCCGCCAGCTTTGTTGCGAAAGAGGTCGCGACCAAACTGAAGGTCACCGGATGCGACCTGTTCAGCGCAGGCGATTTCGCGGAAGGCGAAGGCCGCGACGATATCGTGTTCCGCGATCCGTCGCGCGGCGTCTACAAGCGCCTCGTGCTGGAAGGCGAGCGATTGATCGGTGCGGTCATGTATGGCGACACGGCGCATTCCGCATGGTTTCACGGGCTGATCAAGGACCACGCCGACGTGTCTGCGATGCGCGACACGCTGATCTTTGGCCCGGCATTTCAAGGGGGTGCCCCGGCGGACCCTTTGGCAGCCGTTGCAGCCTTACCGGGTGACGCAGAGATCTGCGGCTGCAACGGCGTATGCAAATCCCGCATCGTGGATGCGATCAAGGGCGGTGCCTCGACCCTGACCGACGTGCGCGCACAGACCAAGGCAAGTGCCAGCTGCGGCACCTGCACGGGGTTGGTCGAACAGGTCATGGCACTGACGCTGGGCGACGATTTCGCGGTGCAGACGGTCAAGCCGATGTGCCCCTGCACGCCGCTGACCCACATGGACGTGCGGCGTCTGATCAAGTCGCGCGGGCTGAAGTCCATGCCCGCCGTCATGCAGGAATGCGGCTGGACGACGCCCTGCGGCTGCGCGTCCTGCCGACCGGCGCTGAACTACTACCTGTTGTGCGACTGGCCGGGCGAATACGCCGACGACGACCAGAGCCGCTTCGTGAACGAACGGATGCATTCCAACATCCAGAAGGACGGCACCTATTCCGTCGTGCCGCGGATGTGGGGTGGCATCACCACGCCGGATGAATTGCGCGCCATCGCCGACGCCGCCGACAAGTATCAGGTGCAGACCGTCAAGGTGACGGGCGGCCAGCGCATCGACCTGCTGGGCGTTAAAAAACAGGACCTGCCCGACATCTGGGCCGACCTGAACGCCGCAGGCATGGTATCGGGGCAAGCCTATGCCAAGGGGCTGCGGACGGTGAAGACCTGCGTCGGGACCGATCATTGCCGATTCGGCACACAGGACAGCACCGGCCTTGGCATCCGCATGGAAAAGGCGCTGTGGGGATCGTGGACGCCGGCCAAGGTCAAGATGGCCGTGTCCGGTTGCCCTCGTAACTGTGCGGAAAGCACCTGCAAGGACGTCGGCGTGATCTGCGTCGATAGCGGCTATGTCCTGCACATTGGCGGCGCGGCGGGGCTGCACATTCGCGGAACCGAGGTGATGTGCACGGTCAGGACCGAGGACGAGGTGCTGGAATACACCGCCGCCGTCGTGCAGCTGTATCGCGAAGAGGCCGCCTATCTGGAGCGGATGTACAAGTGGATGGACAACGTCGGTCTGCCGCACATCGTCGACCGCGTCGTGACCGATGCGGACAGCCGGCGCGCGCTGGCCGACCGCTTTTTCTTTGCGCAGCAGTTCATGCAGCATGACCCCTGGGCCGAACGGACAAAGCCCGCCTGGCGCGCGCTTTATGCACCGCTGGCCGATCTGACACTGGAGGCGGCGGAATGACCGACTGGACCGATATCGGCGCATTGACCGACATTCCCGAACGCGGCGCTCGGGTGGTCAAGACCCACCTTGGCTGCGTCGCCCTCTTTCGCACGGCGGATGACGAGGTCTTTGCCATCGACGACGCCTGCCCTCACAAGGGCGGGCCATTGTCCGAAGGCATCGTCCACGAAAGGTCCGTCACCTGCCCCCTGCACAACATGGTGCTGCGGCTGGATACGGGGCTGGCGCAGGGGGCGGACACCGGTGCCGTGAACACCTACGCGGTCCGCATCGAAGACGGTCGCATCATGCTGGACACCGCGCGACTGCGGCGCAAGCGGGTCGCATGATGGACGGTGCACCCTTGGCGCCGGAGGTCCGCACCACCTGCGCCTATTGCGGCGTAGGCTGCGGCGTGCTGGTGCGCCCGGACGGCGCGGGCGGCGTCACGGCCCGGGGCGACCCTGACCACCCGGCGAATTACGGGCGGCTGTGTTCCAAGGGCTTTGCCTTGGGTGAGACGCTGTCGCTGGACGACCGCCTGCTGGCCCCGCGCGTCAATGGCGCGGATACGGACTGGGATACGGCGCTGGGGCTGGTGGCGGACCGCTTTGCCCAGACCATCGCCGAACACGGGGCCGATTCCGTGGCGTTCTATGTCTCTGGTCAACTGCTGACCGAGGATTACTACGTTGCGAACAAACTGATGAAGGGCTTCATCGGGTCGGCAAACATCGACACCAACTCAAGGCTTTGCATGGCGTCCACCGTTGCCGGGCAGAAGCGCGCCTTCGGCACCGATACCGTGCCGGGGACGTATGAAGACCTCGAACTGGCCGATCTCGTGGTGCTGGTGGGATCGAACCTCGCCTGGTGCCATCCGGTGCTGTACCAACGGTTGGCCGCGGCCAAGGCGGCGCGGTCCGCGATGCACGTCGTCGTGATCGACCCGCGCCGCACCGCGACCTGCGATCTGGCGGATATGCATCTGGCGCTGGCGCCCGGCAGCGATGTCGCGTTGTTCAACCGCCTGCTGGCTGCCATCCACGCAGGCGGTGCCGTCGATCACGATTACCTGCGCCACGTCGCGGGCTTTGACGCCGCGCTGCACACCGCTGCGGCAGAGAACGTCAGCGTCTGCGGACTGGCCCCGGACCAGATCGCGGCATTCTGCGACCTTTGGGTGCAGACGCAAAAGGTCGTCACCGTGTTCAGCCAAGGCGTGAACCAATCGTCATCCGGCACCGACAAGGTGAACGCGATCATCAATTGTCACTTGGCGACGGGCCGGATCGGCAAGCCCGGCATGGGGCCATTTTCTGTCACCGGGCAACCCAACGCGATGGGGGGCCGCGAGGTCGGCGGCCTGTCGAACGCGCTGGCCTGTCATCTGGACCTCGAAGATGTCGCCCACCGCGATCTGGTCCGCACATTCTGGAACGCACCCGCACTGCCGGACCGGCCGGGCCCTATGGCAGTGGATCTGTTCGACCGGGTGGCCGACGGGCGGATCAAGGCGCTGTGGATCATGTGCACCAACCCCGCCGTGTCGATGCCCGACGCCGACCGCGTCGCCGCGGCCATCGCCGGCTGCGACTTCGTGGTGGCCAGCGACGTGACTGGCCTCACCGACACCGCGCGACTGGCGCATGTGCTGCTGCCAGCGACCGGCTGGGGCGAAAAGGACGGGACGGTCACGAACTCCGACCGCACGATCAGCCGCCAGCGCGCGGCATTGCCCGCACCGGGACTGGCCCGGCCCGACTGGGCGATCATCTGCGATGTGGCGCAGCGGATGGGGTTCGGTCCCGCCTTCGACTACACCGCACCGGCCGAGATCTTCGACGAATATGCCACCCTGTCGGGACTGGCGGCCGCGACCGGGCGCGACTTTGACATCTCTGGCCTGACGGGCTTGGGCACTGCGGGCTACACCGCCATGGAACCTGTGCGCTGGCCCACCACGGCACAGGGGCAGACGACCCGTTTCTTTGCCGACGGACAGTTCTTTACCCCCGACGGGCGTGCGCGCATGGTCGCCGTGACCGCGCGGCCCCCCGCCGCCCGCACCGGCCCCCGCTATCCCTTCCGGCTGAACACCGGGCGCATCCGCGACCAGTGGCACACGATGACGCGCACGGCGAAATCCCCCCGCCTTAACCAGCATCTGGGAGAGCCGTTTCTGGAGATTCACCCGGCTGACGCGGCAGCACTTGGCATCGCGCCCGCCACGCTGGTCAGCGTCACCAGCCCCACCGGCACCTGCATCCTGCGCGCCCTGATCACCGACCGGGTCCAGCCGGGTCAGGTCTTTGCCCCGATGCACTGGACCGGAGAGACCGCGCCGACCGGGCGCATCGACGCATTGGTGCCGGGGATCGTCGATCCGCTGTCGGGCCAGCCCGAAAGCAAGGCTGCCGTGGTCGCGGTCGCGCCCTATCAGGCGGACTGGTTCGGTTTCGCGGTCAGCACCGCGCGCCTTTCGCCAGATTGCGCCTACTGGGCGCAAAGCCGGGTCGCGCGCGGCTGGCGGGCAGAGCTGGCTGGGCTGGACCATCCGCAGGATTGGGAGGACGCGGCCCGCCACCTGTTCACCCTGCCGGATGCCGCCTGCCAGACGATCAGCGACCCTGCCACCGGCACCGCACGCATCGCGTTCCTGGACGGGGACCGCCTGCTTGCGGCGCTGTTCGTATCGCGCGCGCCGGTCGCGGTGTCGCGCGATCACCTTGTGGCGCAACTGGGACAGCCGGCCGTGGCACCGCTCTCTGGTCGGCCCAGCGCCGACATGCCCGACCCCGGCCCGGTGGTCTGCGCCTGCCTGAACGTCGGGCAGAATACGATCCGCGCCGCAATTTCCAGCGGGCAGGCCGTCAGCATGGCGCAGGTCGGCGACTGCACCGGGGCGGGGACGAACTGTGGCTCATGTCGGCCAGAGATCGCGGTTCTGCTGGCAAAGGCGCAACGGTTGGAGGCCGCCGAATGACACTGGCCCCCTATGTCGCCATTCTCGGCCGGGGCCAGGGCCGCGCCCGGTCGCTGACCCTGGACGAGGCGCAGGCCGCGATGACCTGCATCCTCGAGGGCGCCGCGGCCCCGGAGGCGCTTGGCGCGCTTCTCATGCTGCTGCGCATGAAGGGAGAGGTCGCGGACGAGATCGCCGGGTTCACCGCGGCCGCCCGCGCGTCCCTGCCGGCCTGGTCGGGTCCGCGTCCGATGGTCGACTGGCCGTCCTATGCCGCTGGCCGCACGCGCGGGCAGCCCTGGTTTCTGGCGGCTGCACGTCTGGTCGCTCTGGCCGGCTATCCGGTTCTGCTGCACGGCTGGAATTCGCATCAGGCGACCGGCGCGTCGATGCGCGACGCCTTGGGACCGCTTGGCATTGCATCGGTCGGCTGGGCCGATGCGCCTGGCACCCTCGCCCGCGACGGCACCGCCTATGTCCCGCTTGAGGCATTGTCGCCTGCCCTCATGGACCTGTTGCGCCTGCGCGATGTCCTTGGCCTGCGGTCTTGCATCAATACCGTGCTGCGGATGCTGAACCCTGCTGCGGCCCCCGTCGCACTGCAAGGCGTGTTTCATCCGTCCTACCGCGAATTGCAGCGTGATGCGGCGCTTCTGCTGGGCCAGCCGACCCTGCGTGTCCTCAAGGGCGGCGGAGGAGAGTTCGAGCATCATCCCGCCAAGGACATCACCCTGCACGGCCTGACCGGCAGCGTCGTGTGGGAGGGGCCGACAGGTGCCCCCGTCACCGCGCGCCAGCGTCTGGCCGACACGGACAGCACATTGGCCGAGGTCTGGCATGACAAGGCGCGGGACGCCTTTGCCACCGCCATCGTGACCAGCACCGCCGCTCTTGCCCTGTCGGCCTGTGGCGTGAGCGATGCCGAACGGGTCGCACGGGACCTGTGGCGCGCCCGTCACCTTGCGCCGGCCATGTGACGGGACGGAATCATGCACAGCTTTCCCATGTTCATCCGCACCACCGGCCGCCGCGTCGTCATCGCGGGTGGTGGTGAACAGGCGGCGCAGAAGGCGCGGTTGATGTTGAAGACGGATGCAGCACTGGTGCTGCTGACCTCGGTACTTGACCCCGAACTGGCCGATCTTGTCGCGACGGGGCGCGCGACGCAGGACGGCGGCCGTGTCACGCCCGACAGCTTTGCCGATGCGGCGCTAGTCTTCATCGCCACGGGCTGCCCCGGTCTGGATGCAGCGCTGCACGCCTTGGCCAAGGCGGGCGGCGCGCAGGTCAACGTCGTGGACCAACCGGCGCTCTGCGACATGACGACGCCGTCCCTGGTCGATCGCGACCCTGTCGTCGTGGCCATCGGCACCGAAGGCACGGCTCCGGTCCTGGCGCGCCAGATCAAGACGCAGATCGAACAGATGCTGGACCCGGAACTGGGCACTTTTGCGGCCCTCGCCGGGCGGCTGCGCAGCGCGGTCACGGCCCACGTGCCAAGGTCAGAGCGCCGGGCCTTCTGGCGCTGGGTCTTTGCAGACGCGCCCTGGAGGTTGCACCGCACCGGTCAGGCCCGTGCCGCGGCCGACCTTCTGAAGCAGACGGTCTTGTCAGGCGATGTGCCACCGTCCAAAGGCCACATCGCGCTGGTCGGTGCCGGGCCCGGTGCGCCCGACCTTCTGACCCTGCGCGCCGTGCTTCGGATGCAGGAAGCGGACGTGATCTTCTACGACCGCACGATCACCGACGGTATTCTGGAACTGGCCCGGCGCGACGCCGAACGGATGTGCATCGGTGGTGCGGATGGAACGCTGGACTGGCCGACGAACCGTGTCCGCAACCTGATCGTGCAAGAGGCCAGACGCGGCAGACGAGTCGTGCGATTGACCTTGGACTGCCCGACCAGCGCCCATGATATACGGGACTACGAGATGGCCCACGACGCCGGCATTGTGGTCGAAATCGTACCCGGCATCACCTTGGACCGCACCGCCCTGCAGGTCGACCCCGCACTCCGGGACCAGGGGCAAGACCGTCACGCCTGCGGCTGACAAGGGGCGCGCCGCATGTGCCGCGCGATGTGTCGGCAACCCCTGCAGGTCAGACGGGTTCCGCCCTGACGGCGCGCCTTGCGGCCTGAACGCTGAACTGAACCAGTTTGGCCAGATCCTTGAAATCGCTCGCTGCGATTGTATCGGCATCACGCAACGCCTGCGCCTTGTGTCCGACGGCGGTGAGACCGAGCGTCGTCGCGGCACCCTTCAGGGTGTGCAGGGAATCGTCCTGCACGTCAGGCGCACTGCCACTGTCTGGTCCTGCACTGGAACATATCATTTGGCCGTCGTCTTCCAATGTCTGCAACATTTGCAGGAACAGGTCCTGGCCGGTATCCGCCAGGATCGGTCGCAATTGCCCCAGATCCAGAAGCTCGGATTCAGGGGGAACCGGATCGGGCCGCACGAAGTCGGCCAGCAACGTCGCGATCTTCTGACGCGTCACGGGTTTTGCCACGAACCCGTCCATACCGGCCGTTAGACACGCCTGCCGGTCCGCCTCAAAGGCATTTGCCGTCAACCCGACGATGGGCACGCCTTGGCCACGCTGACGCAGCTTTCGTGTTGCGGTCAGACCGTCCATGACCGGCATCCGCAGGTCCATTATGACCAGATCGAACGCCCGCCGGGTCAGCAGGTCGACCGCGACCTGACCATTCTCCGCCGTCGAGACGTTCACCCCAAAACGGTCAAGCAGCGCCTGCGCGATCTCGCGGTTGACGGCGTTGTCTTCGACCAGAAGCACCTGCGCGTCATATCGCGTGTCCGATGTGGTAGGCGCTGCAGTGTCAGGCCCGATTGCGTCAGCCTCACCGTGCAGTGTAACCGGCAGTTCAAACCAGAAGGTGCTGCCGTCGTCTGCAGCGCTGATGACACCGATCTGCCCACCCAGACCCGTGATGATTCGCTTTGAAATGGCTAGACCTAAACCGCTGCCCCCGAAATTGCGCGACGCCGACCCGTCGATCTGACTGAAATCGCGGAAAAGCTTGTCATGCTGATCCAGTGCAATGCCAATCCCGCTGTCTTGCACGTCGAACCGCAGGATGCCGTCGGCCCGCAGCGCGGCCCGCACCCGCACGGTGCCGGACGGCGTGAACTTGATCGCGTTTCCGATCAGGTTCACCAGAACCTGCCGAAGGCGGACATCGTCAGTCACCACGACGATCGGTGGCACGTCCACCTCGAACCCAAGGTTCGCATCCTTCAGGCGTTGCCGAAACACGTCCGTCAGGACGGCCGCGAGATCGGGCAGCGAGACGGGGGTCATCTGGTAGGTGACTCCGTTCGCGTCCAGATTCGAGAAATCGAGGATGTCGTTGATGACGTCCAGAAGCATATGGCCGGACCGGCGGATGGTGAGGGTGCGGCGTGCCTGTTCAGGTGTCAGCGCGGTTTCGTCCAGCAGGTCGACAGCCCCGATGATCCCGTTCAGCGGCGTTCTGATCTCATGGCTCATGGTGGCGAGGAATAATGTCTTGGCGTTGCTTGCTGCGCGCGCCGCTTTCGCGATCTCGACGTTGCGGGCAGACAGGTGGCGCAGCTTGCGCTGCGTGGCGGCGTTGATGTTCAGTTGCACGAACTGCAAGGCCATGATGACCGCAAAGACGGTGCCGGTGACAGCCACCGCCACCGCAAGGTAACCATAGTTCAGGATCTTGCGATTGCGGTCGGCGGCGCGTGCCGTGCCAAGCCGTTCATTCGAGAGGATGACCAGCTTGTTGCTTTCGGCCTGAACCCGGCGCGCCTGGCGTAGTAGCGACGGCAGCTCTGCAACAAAGGTCGCATGGTCGTCCTTGATCCGGTCAATCCTGTCGGCCATCGCGATGATCGCGTCATTTGCCTTCTCGGCCGTGACCTGAAGGTCGGCCGATCCGGTAAACGTCGCAACGAATACGCCGGTCTTCAGCAGGGCGATCCGGCTGAACACGAGGTCGAAGTTCAGACTGACCTTGTCCAAGGCAGCGGGCAGGGGCGCGGACTGTGCAACCAGTATCGATTCGACGAAGCGGGACGCTTCACGGTGGGTCTGAAAGACGGCCCACATCGCGTCTTCCCGCACGCTCTCTTCGACCGCGAGTTGGCGATCACGCAGGCTGACGAACAGATAGATCGTCGCGACGATCAGCAGACCGCCAAGCACGATCAGGATCGACGTTGCGCGCGACAGGGCGCGCGCCGTCAGGCGTCTGGCCGATTTGCGTCGCACATCAGTCCTGCACGACGATCCGGTTGATCTGCCAGACCGAGCGGCCGAAATAGACCTCGTTATAAAGCTCGGGTCGGTCGTCGAAGGGGTAGATCAAGAAAAGCGGACCCTTGTCGCGGACCGACAGCACTTTATCGTCGATGGCCGTGGCAAAGATGACATCGAATTCCGTCAGGTCCCCGGCCGGAACGTCGGCGGCGTAGTCATTCAACGCGATGATCTGCAGGTTCTGGCCCTTGGCGCCGACCGCGTCGAGGATCGCAGCCCCGGTCGGGCCGCTGAACTGGTGAGGTCCATCCAGCCAAGGCGTTGTCGCGGTGGTCGTGCGCTGTGGCAGACCGTCCAGCATCGCCTGATCGAATTCCGCCACGCCGTTGCCATTCGTCACCGTGATCTGGCCCGTAACAGTCAAAACGACGGGACCAATGGGTTCGGGCAGGTCGTCGGCCTGCGCCATGCGGGCGATAAACATGCAGGCAAAGGCGATGATGTGCAGGGCTTTCAAGGCAGGCTCCTTCAAATTGAACTGGCTGCGCCGCGGTCGTCGGGCATGACGGTGTACATCTTGCGAATGTCGTCCAGCCCGGCGTCCAGGGCAGCGACGCAGGCCGGGTCGAAATGGTGGCCGGACTGTCTGCGAATTTCGGCATGTGCCGCGTCGAACGGCCAGGCCGGTTTGTAGACGCGCGGCGAACACAGGGCGTCGAACACATCGGCGACGGCCACGATGCGGCCGGACAGGGGAATGTCGACACCGGTAAGGCCGGTGCCATAGCCTGTGCCATCCCATTTTTCGTGATGAAACAACGCGATCTCGTGGGCCATCTTCACAAGGTCGCTTTCGCCGTCTTCGAGGATGCTGGCACCGATACCTGTGTGGCGCCTGATAGCCGCCATCTCGGTCTCGGTCAGACGGCCCGACTTATTGAGGATCGCGTCGCTGATGCCGATCTTGCCGGTGTCGTGCAGGGGTGTGGCCAGATAGATCGTGCGGCAGAAATCGGCGTCCTGTCCAAGGTTCCTGGCAATGATTTCAGCCACCCGCGCCACGCGCGAAATATGCTGCCCGGTCGATCCGTCGCGAGTCTCAATCGCACGCGACAGCCGCCAGATCAGCTCTTCCTCGCGCTCGACCAGCTTGCTTATCGCGGATTTGATTTCATAGTCGAGGTGCTTGGCCCGGTCCATGAGGGCCAGCTGCGCTTCACGAAGCGACAGCAGGTTGCGCACGCGAATGCGCAGTTCATCCGGGTCGAAGGGTTTGCTGAGGAAATCGGTGGCACCGGCGCTGACGGCGGCGATCCGAACGGCACGGTCGTTGTCCGCCGTCAGCATGATGATGGGCACATGGCTGTAGTGCGGCAGCGCCCGCAGCCGGATCACAGTGTCGATCCCGTTCAGAATCGCCATGCGGTAATCGACGAGGACGATGTCGAAGGTGAAGCCGGCGCAGCGCCGCAGCGCCTGTTCCGGGTCGGTAAACCCTTCGACGTGGTAGGCGGCGACGCGCGACAAGACGGCCTTGACGACAGTCAGGCTGATCACCTCGTCGTCGATGATGCAGAGGCGCAGGTTGGCCGCCGTAACGGTCGGCACCGGTTCTGACGCGACGGGAGCAACTGTCTTGTTCATCGAGGTCCGGCCTTTTGTCGGGTGCTGGGGCGCGGGACGTCGCCGAGAACAGCAAGGGCCAGCGGTGTCACCGACGTTCCGGATACAGGGAATTCGTGAACGAAACCTTGATGCTTCTCCAGCGCGCGACTTAGGCGGACGCGGCGTTTCGCGCTCGGATCAGGTCGGCAAGCTTTGCCGCCTCCATCGGGTAGCCAAGCGCGTAGCCCTGCAAATAGTCGCAGGCCAGTTCGCGCAGAATGGCGACATGCGCCGGCGTTTCGACGCCTTCGGCGATCACGTCGATATCCAGCATCTTGCCGATGCGGATGATCGTCTCCAGCAGCGCGCGGCGAGTCGGCGACTCCACGATGGGCTGGATCAGGGCGCGGTCGATCTTCAACCGGCGCGGCGCGAGGCGCAGCAGGCTGATGATGGACGCGTGACCGGTCCCGAAATCATCGATCTCGATGTCGATGCCGAGGGACTTGATCTTGTCCAGATTCGTGTCGACCGTCTGGTTGGCCCCATCCAGAAACACTGATTCCAGCAGCTCGAAGACGATCTTTCCGCGCGGAATATGAAGGCTTTGCAGATGCGCGCCCAGACCGGGATCGGTCAGGCGCTGTCCGGAAATGTTGACAGAGACATGAGGCACATAAAGGCCCGCCGCGGTCCATGCCGCCAGATCGAGAAGCACGCGCCGCAGGACGATGTCGTCGATGGTCGCGATCAGTCCCATCTCTTCCGCGACGGTCAGAAAGCGGTCCGGCATGATCAGGCCATGTTCGGGACTCTGCCACCGCACGAGGGCTTCGACACCGCTCAATTCGTGGGTGCGCGCATCGAACTGCGGCTGATAATGGCAGATGATCTGGTTCTGCTCCAGCGCGACGGTCAAGGCATCCAGCGTCGCCTTGCGCGCAACAACCTCGTCCTTCATGTCGGGCACGTAAAAGCGCGCGACGGAACGGCCGTCCTTCTTGGCGTGATAAAGCGCAAGGTCGGCGTGGATGAAAAGATCGTCGCAATCGGGCTCCGCCAGCCCGGTCCGCGCAATTCCCGTGCTGACGCCGACCTTGATCGGGATACCCTGATAGTTCAGCGGATCGGCCAGCCTGGCCGCGATATGGTCCACATGCGCCAACAAGGCCGCATCGTCGGGCGCCTGCGGAAAGAGCGCCACGAATTCGTCGCCGCCGCTTCGCGCCACCGTCACCTCTGTCGGCAGTTCCTGCGCCAGAATGGACGCGATGTGCCGCAGAGTGACGTCACCGGCATCGTGGCCGAGCGAGTCGTTGATCTGCTTGAACCGATCGATGTCAAAGTGGATGGCTGCGACCTGACCGGGCCGGGCCGTCCGCCTGATGGCGTTGAAGGCGTCATCCAACGCTCTGCGGTTGGCCAGACCGGTCAGATAGTCGTGGCGGCTTTCGTATTCCAGCCGAACCTGCGCCAATTCCAGCGCGACGGTCTTCTGATGGTCCTGCGAGATGTCGAAGTTGACGCCGATGTACCGGTCGCCATTATGGATATCGGGAAAGAACTTGCCGCGACTGCGAACAAATTTCTCGGTCCCGTCGGCAGTGACGATCCGGTAGTCGCAGGCCAGATCCCGCTGAGTCCGTCTGCAATCCTCGTAGTTGGCCACGGTTGCGGCCCGGTCATCGGGATGGATCAGTGCGGCCCATTCGGCTTCGCTACGCTCTGTCGCGCCGTCGGTCAGCCCGTAGATTTCAAGCATGCGCGCGTCCCAGAAGTCGACGCTGGACCCGGTCGGATGTTCCCACTGACCGATTTCTGAGGCCTCGATCGCCATCGCAAGGCGCTGCGCCAAGCGGTCGCGTTCAAGCTCCGCCGCCTTGATGTCGCTGATGTCGGTATCGGTGCCGATGATGTGGACGGGTGTGCCGCTGGCGTCCCGGCGCACCACGCGACGCCGGCTGAGAATCCAGATCCAGTGACCGTCCGCGTGTTTCTGTCGGAACGTGTAATCGACGATGTCGGTCTGCCCTGCGTCCTGACGCGCCAGTTCCCGCCGGATGTGTGCAATGTCTTCCGGGTGGATCGTCAGCAGCCAATCGTTCGTCGACAGCGGTGCCGACGCATGGTGGGGCAGGCCCCGCATCTCGCGCCAGGTGTCCGAAAGGTAATGCTGATCATTTTCGAAATCGTGGTCCCAGACACCCTGCTTGGCGCTGAGGACGGCCGTCTTCCAACGCATCTCGGTCCTCACCAGCGCGCTGATGCGCGCGGCGTCAGTATGAGAATCCGGTGGGATCGGCTGCGCGATCTGCGCCGCGGACTGGTGCTGGAACAGGAATCCGCCAATGGTGCCATAGTGATCGCTAAGCGATTTCACGTTCCAGATGGCACCTGACGGGATCGGTATCTCAAGGGTCCGAGTCTCTGCCGTGCCGTCGATGACAGTATCGCTCCACCTGTGAAAGAATTGTGCGGCGTGGAGCGGCAGGATGTCGGTCAAAGCGACACCGTCGGTCGGACCACCGGTCGTATCCGACATCAACGCAATTGCTTTGCCATTGGCATGAATCACGTCCGTTCCAAGACCCAGAACGAATGCCGGCTGTGCGAGGCTGTCGATCAGGTTTTCGACGAGGCCACGTTCGGGAAAATCCGTCTTGAAGTTCATGTGAAAGCCAACCTGACGAAGACGGGTGCCGTTCAAGGACGCAACCTTTAACGCGCCCAAGTCAAGCTACCGTGTAGAACTGACTTTCGCGCTCTGGTTGAATTGACACAGTTTCTGGCCGAGACTGCCGGGCTCAGCCCCCGGCGGCTGCCCGAATGGCCCTGATATTGTCGCCATAGACCTGCGGCCTGTCCACGGACCCGCAACGGAACACGGCGGACCCGGCCACCAGCACGTCCGCCCCTGCCGCCACGACCAGCGGTGCCGTTGCGGGATCGACTCCGCCATCGATTTCGATATGCACCTCGCGGTCACCGATCATGTCCCGCAGCTTGCGGACCTTGGCCGTCATGTCGATGAACTTCTGCCCGCCAAAGCCGGGGTTCACAGTCATCACGCAGACCAGATCCGCCATGTCCAGCAGGTCCGCCACCGCATCGGCCGGGGTGCCGGGGTTCAACGCGACGCCTGCCTTCATGCCAGCGGCCCGGATCGCCTGCAACGTGCGGTGAATGTGCGGTCCCGCCTCGAGGTGTGCGGTCAGGATGTCGGCCCCCGCATCGGCATAGGCGTCGATGAAGGAATCGACGGGAGAGATCATCAGATGCACGTCCATTACGGTCGTGACGTGCTTGCGAAACGCCTTCACCGCGGGTGGACCGAAGGTCAGGTTCGGCACGAAATGCCCGTCCATCACGTCGACATGCACCCAGTCCGCGCCCTCATCCTCGATCGCGCGGATTTCGCGCCCGAAGTCGGCAAAATCGGCGGACAGGATCGACGGCGCGATCTTGAGGCTGCGGTTGAAGGTCATTCGGGTCTCCTTGATCGAAGGGCTATCTGAACCGCGAGGCTCAGACCATGCGGATCACGTCCTTGTCGATGGCCAGCATGTAGCCCTTGCGCGCGATGTTCTTGACCAGCAGTTCGCTGACCATCTGGTTGCCCAGCGTGTCGCGCAGGCGCTTGATCCGGGTCGCCCCCGCCGCCTCGTCGCAGTCGGACGCGTCCCGGCCCGAGATCACGCCTTCGATTTCGGCGCCCGACAGCACCTCGTCGTCCATCCGCGCCTCGGCCAGCACGGAGAGGGTCTCGATGGCTGCCGCCGTCAGCTTGAATTCGAAGTTGTTGAGGTAGACGGACCCCTGATCGCGGCTGATCAGCAGGCTGTTCACCTCGATCCCCTTGCGTTCGATCTGACCCATCCGCCGCGTCAGGCCGATCAGCATGACCAGAAAGGCGATCGCCGCGACCAGCAACGCAGTCGAGAACACGAGAAGGACGAAGATCACGAAGCGATAGGACGACAGCGTGTCGGAAAACGCGGTGCCCGATCCGGCCAGAATCTCCAGCAGCTTGATTTCCGCATTGGTGGTCAGGTTGTCGTTTTCCACGAACAACTGTTCGACGCGGGCGTTGAACGCATTCGCATCGGGCAGATTGACGAACAGCAGCACCGCAGCTGCGGCAAGGATGACCACGATTCCGATGATGCCGCCCACGACGATGCGGTTGCCGATTTCACGCGCCTCAGTAGCGGAGGAAATACTCACCTGCGCTGTCCTTTCTGCTGTCCAGACCGTTTGCATCGAACACGCCCACGATGGTCAGCAGCGCCCAGCCATCTGCCTGAAGCCGCGGCGCAAGCGTCGCGGCGGCATTGGCGGCGGAACAGTCCCCGGTCACTTCGGCCACGCCGTAATGCAGTCGCAGCGGCTGGTCCCGCTTGGCCTTGTAATCGGCAAAGCAATCAGCCTGCGCGGCAGTCGCACCGAGCAGGCCAATCAGGATCAGGGGAAGGAGTTGTTTCATCATGGGCCGATCTGACATGCACGAGACGTGTTATGCAATATCGCGGGATGTTATCGCGCCCGGCCGCTGGGCGCCAGCCGCCGTTATCGCGCGACGAGCCTGTTTGGCCGATGCTGCGGGCATCGGTGGGTGCGCAGGGCACCCCGACAGGGAAGGTGGACAAGATGATCAGGACAGCCGCGACACTCCTATTGCTGTGCGGCGGCATGACGCAACCGGCTTGGGCCGATCAGGCGATCGACTGGCGCGGCCTGCTGCAAGGGCAAGGCAACGGGATTGACGGTCCGCATCGCGGGCCGATGGCCCCGATGGTCGCACCGCCCGTGGTGGTGGATCGACACCCCGGCCTGCATCATGGACGGGACCTGCCGAGCCGTTGCCTGCAATCGGTCGAGACGCCGGACGGCTGGCACCGGCTGTACGATTCCGCATGCCTGTCGAATCGGCTCGGCGCGGAGGCGCGGTTGCCGCGAATCTGTCGGGTTCAGCTTGTCACCTGGGGCGGCATCCGCGACGGCTACGACCCCCAGTGTCTCGACGACACAGGTTTCCGGCCCCGACGCTAGGCCGGTACGACATCGCTGCCCGAGGACGACTGGCCCTTTTCCCGGCCGCCATGTTGCGGCAGATTGGCGGCATGACGTTTCTTCCTCCGGACCTGAGTTTCGAAATCCTGGCGCGCGGACAGGGTCACCGTCTGATCGCGGGCGTGGATGAAGTCGGGCGCGGCCCGTTGGCTGGCCCTGTGATGGCCTGCGCGGTGATCCTTGATCCCGCGCGTATTCCGCCGGGCCTCGGGGACAGCAAGGCGATCAGCGCCAAACGGCGGGTCGCCCTGTTCGATCTGATCCCGCAGGTCGCTTCCGTCGGTTACGGCAGCGCCTCGGTCGAGGAAATCGAGCACCACAATATCCTTGTCGCAAGCCATCTTGCCATGCAGCGCGCACTGGCCGACTTGGCACATCCGCCCTGCTTTGCGCTGATTGACGGCAACCGCCTGCCGCGGAGTCTGAGGTGTCCGGCGCAAACCATCGTGCAGGGTGATGCGCGGTCCCTGTCCATCGCCGCTGCCTCAATTATGGCAAAAGTGTGGCGCGATCGGGTGATGGTGGACTTGGCGCAACAGCATCCCGGCTACGGCTGGGAGAGAAATGCAGGTTATCCGACAGCCGAACATATAGAGGGGCTGAAATGTCACGGTGTGTCACCACATCACCGCAGGACGTTCGGGCCAGTCCACAAGATGTTGTGGCAAGAAAAAATTGAGACGGTCTAAGGCAATATATTCATTGCTCTGGAATCCCCGGAAAGGTCATCCTGTCCTCAATCAACGAGTGGAAAAATCCACCGGGATAGAGGCAGAGCATGACAATAAGAACAAAGGCCCAGAAGGGCCTATCGCTACCGGTTAACCAAATTTTGGGGGGTGACTGCATCGATGTGATGAACAGTCTGCCAGAAGCATCGGTCGATCTGATCTTTGCCGACCCACCCTACAACCTTCAGCTGCGCGGCGACCTGCATCGCCCCGACAATTCCAAGGTCGATGCCGTCGACGATCATTGGGACCAGTTCGACAGCTTTGCCGTCTACGACGCATTCACCCGCGACTGGCTGACCGCCGCACGCCGCCTGCTGAAACCGAACGGCGCGATCTGGGTGATCGGCAGCTATCACAACGTCTTCCGCATGGGGGCCGAATTGCAGAACCAGGGATACTGGATCCTCAACGATGTCGTCTGGCGCAAATCGAACCCGATGCCGAACTTTCGCGGCAAGCGGTTCACCAACGCACATGAGACGCTGATCTGGGCCAGCAAGTCGGAAAACAGCAAATATACCTTCAACTACGAGGCGCTGAAGGCGCTGAACGAAGGCGTGCAGATGCGGTCTGACTGGATGCTGCCGATCTGCACGGGGCACGAGCGGATCAAGGACGACAACGGCGACAAGGCCCACCCGACGCAAAAGCCGGAAAGCCTGTTGCACCGTGTCCTTTTGGGGACAACGAACCCCGGCGACGTCGTGCTGGACCCGTTCTTTGGCACCGGCACCACGGGCGCTGTCGCCAAGATGCTGGGCCGCGATTTCATCGGGATCGAACGGGAAGACGCCTACCGCGAGGTCGCTGAAAAGCGAATCGCCAAGGTCCGCAAGTTTGACAACGAGGCCTTGCAGGTCAGCACATCCAAGCGATCAGAGCCGCGCGTCGCCTTTGGCGTCCTTGTCGAACGCGGGATGCTGCGGCCGGGAGAAGAGCTTTATTCCCTGAACGGGCGTCATACCGTCAAGGTCCGTGCCGACGGCACCCTCAGCGGAGACGACATCAAGGGATCCATCCATCAGGTCGGTGCCCATCTGGAAGGCGCGCCAAGTTGCAATGGCTGGACCTACTGGCAATTCAAGCGCGAAGGGCAGCGCGTGCCCATCGACTTGCTGCGCCAGCAGGTCCGCGCCGAAATGGCCAAGCACGCCTAGAGTTTTCACAGTTACCGCCGGTGCCATCGACGCGTCAGCCCCACATGGGCTGACGTGCAGGCACTACCTTTGCCCCGCTGTCCCCTTGGGACATGCGGGGTTTTTTTTGAGGCATGACTTCACGTGGGATCAACCTGTCAGGCCGCGCGATCGGCACTACCTTCTGTGCAAGCAATCGAAGGAATAGCCCCATGACAGACGCCACCCGGATCGTTCTTGCCAGCCGCCCCGACGGCAAACCGACGCTGGACAATTTCCGGCAAGAGACTGCTTCTCTGCCCGCCATTGGGGATGGAGAGTTTCTGGTCCGCGTCATCTGGCTGTCGCTGGACCCCTACATGCGGGGCCGGATGGACGACGCGAAATCCTATGCAAAGCCGGTCGCGGTCGGTGACGTGATGGAAGGCGGCACCGTGGCCGAGGTGATGGAAAGCCGCAACGACAGCTTTCCTGTCGGGAAGATCGTCGCGGGGTCGTTCGGCTGGACGTCTCATGCGATCAGCAACGGCGACGGCGTGCGCATCATGGACCCGGATATCGCCCCCATCTCGACCGCGCAGGGCGTGCTGGGGATGCCCGGCATCACCGCATGGGTCGGGTTGAACGACATCGGGCGCGCCAAGCCCGGCGAAACCATCGTCGTCTCTGCCGCGACGGGGGCCGTCGGCGGCATGGTCGGGCAGTTGGCAAAGGCCAAGGACATGCGCGTCATCGGCGTCGCCGGCGGGCCTGACAAATGCGATTACGCTGTCAAGGAACTGGGTTATGACGTCTGCCTCGACCACCACGCGCATGACGCGAAGTCCTTGCGCGATGCGATCAGGGACGCAGCGCCCGACGGCGTCGACGTCTATTTCGAAAGCGTCGGCGGCAAGACGCTGGAGGCGGTGCTGGCCAACATGAACACCCACGGGCGCATCGCCGTGTGCGGCATGATCGCGTGGTATTCGGGCCAAGGCATCGGCGATGCGCAGCCGCTGCCGGCGGTCTGGCGCAACATCCTGACGCGGCGTCTGCTGGTCGAAGGCTTCATCATCTTCGACCACTTCCACAAATTCCCCGACTTCATGGCACAGGTCGGCCCGATGGTCGGCGACGGGACGATCACCTACCGCGAGGATATCGCGGAGGGGTTGGAGAACGCGCCGCAGGCGTTCCTCGACATGCTGGGCGGCGGCAACTTCGGCAAGCAGATGGTACGTGTCGGCAGCGATCCCGCCTGACCTAGCGCGGCCACGGATGGGTCGCGGCCTTGTAGGCGGACCAATCCGTGATGTGCGGATGGTGCTGGCGGCGCCATTTCTTGACCTGCGGGTTCATCATGCGCCGCCAGACGGGAGGCATCATCGCCACGATTCCCATCACCGAATAGCCGTAGGGCAGTTGTGGCGCATCGTCTGCGGCGTAGGTCGGCAACAGCGGAAACCGGCGGTCGGGCTTGTAGTGATGGTCCGAATGGCGTTGCAGGTTGATCAGCAGCCAGTTCGACACCTTCTGGGCAGAGTTCCACGAGTGATGCGGCTTGACGTGTTCATACTTACCATTGCCCAGATGTTCGCGCGTCAGACCGTAGTGTTCAATGTAATTCACGAGTTCCAGATGCCAGGCGGCGATGAAGGCCTGCCAGACGAACAGCGCCACGCCAAGCCAGCCCCCGATGATCGCGGCCAGCGTCAGAAACGCCAGTTGCAGTGCCCAGTAACGCCAGAACGGATTGCGGCTGTCGTGCCAGGGCCGGTCCTTGCGCGCCAGCTTCGCCTTTTCCACCCGAAACGCCGAGACGTAGCATCCGACCAGCACGCGCGGAAAGAAGCGGTGGAACCCTTCGTTATAGCGCGCCGTGACCGGATCGCGCGGCGTCCCGACATAGCGGTGATGCACCAGTAGATGCTCTGACCGAAAGTGCGAATACAGCACCATTGCCAGCAGGATATCCGCCATCCAGCGTTCGACCTTGGGCCGCTGGTGCATCAGCTCGTGTGCGTAGTTGATGCCCACCGTCCCGGTGACGATCCCCACGCCGAAGAACAGCGCGACCAGCTCCCACCCGTCCAGATGGTTCGTCTGCGTCGCGTAATACAGCACGCCGAACACTGTCCCGACCTGAAGCGGCGCCCAGATGATCGTGATGATCCGATACCACCACAACTGGTCGTCGGGGGTGGCGGTGTCTGGATTCGCCTCGTTCAGACCGGCAAAGATGTCGATGATTCCGAACAGATACCAAGTGCAGACGGGGACAAGCAGCAGCGCCCAGCCCCCCCAGATGGCACTGACCCAGACGATCGGAATCAGCAGCAGCGACAGCCAGAAAGGCAGGGCTGCGGACAGACGTCCGATTCGCGGTGTGGCAATGGTTGCAGTCATGCGATCCTCATACCCGAAGATTACGGCATTTTGTCAGCGCGGATGCAAAGAATCGGCGACCAGATCATGCACCTTGCGCATGACGGTTGGTAACGCGGCGGGGCTGAAAACGCCATGCGGCACGAAATTGCCCCGGTCGGGCTGCGCATTGGTGGGGACGACAGCCCAGAGAATCGCCAGCTCCAGATGAAAATGGGTGAAGGTATGTCGCGCGGTGGCGTCCAGCACCTGCCAATCGGCGGCGACAGGCGGCGCGGGTTGCGGATCGTCGGACCAGTCCGAGCCGGGAAACCCCAGCATTCCGCCCAGCAACCCCTTTTCGGCGCGGGTTTCCAGCAGCCAGGCCCCGTCGACGCGCCGTGCGACATAAGCGATACCGCGCCGCACCGGAACGGCCTTCTTCGGCGTCTTTCTGGGCAGCAGCGCCGCAGTCCCGGCCAGCCTTGCCGCACAGCCCTGCATCCACGGACAGATGCCGCAGGCAGGCGATTTGGGCGTGCAGATCGTGGCACCAAGGTCCATCACGGCCTGCGCATAATCGCCGGGTCTTTTTTGCGGCGTCAGGGCCTGTGCCAGCGCCATCAAGGCAGGCTTTGCTGTGGGCAGCGGCGTATGAACATCGTGAAGCCGCGCCATGACTCGTTCGACATTGCCGTCCAGCACGGTTTCGGGCCGGTCAAAGGCGATCGCGGCAACTGCCGATGCGGTATAGGGGCCGATCCCCGGCAACGTCAGAAGCGTCGCGTGGTCGGACGGAAAGACGCCGCCGTGATCCGCGACCACGGCGCGGGCGCATTTCAGCAGGTTGCGGGCGCGGGCATAGTATCCCAGCCCGGCCCACGCGGCCATGACATCGGCATCCCGCGCCCCCGCCAGATCGGCGACGGTGGGCCATAACCGCATGAACTTGCGCCAGTAATCACGCACGGCGGCAACGGTGGTCTGTTGCAGCATGACCTCTGACAGCCAGACGCCGTAGGGATCGGGCCGTGCCCCCGCCTTGCGATCCGAGGGCGACACGCGCCACGGCATTGCGCGGGCGTGGACATCATACCAGTCCAGCAGTTGCAATGATCGGTCACGCAATGTTCATGCCCTTTCGCGCTGACTTGGCGTGCGGGGTGACATAGACTAAACGGTGATGATGAAACAGCCTCACCGCACGTCTTCGACCCGCGGCTTTTCCCGCGCCGTCACGCTGATGCAGTCGCGCATCCGCGCGGGCAGCGAAGGTCGTGGCTTTGCGGAAACGCGGTTGCTGACCCATTGGGCGGAATTCGTGGGCGAACAGGTCGCCAGCGTGGCGACGCCGGTCAACGTGTCCTACGGGCGCGGCGGTCTGGGGGCGACCCTCACGATCCTGACGACCGGGTCCAATGCGCCGATACTGGAGATGCAGAAGCTTCAGATTCTGGAAAAGGTGAATGCCTGCTACGGCTACCGGGCCATCGCCCGCGTGCGCATCACGCAGACCGCCCCCACCGGCTTTGCCGAAGGACGCGTCGCCTTTGCCGCAGCACCGAAAGCCCCCGAAAAGCCCGACCCCGAGATGCAGGAACGTGCGCGCACGGTTGCAAAGGGTGTCGCGAATGATGATCTGAGGACAGCACTGGAGGCGCTTGCCGCCAATGTCCTGTCGAAACCGAAAAACCGAACCTGAGGTAGATTTGATGAAACGCAGAACCCTGTTGGCCACCGGCGGCGCTGCCGCCCTTGTCGGCGGCGCCTTTGCCCTGAACCTGAGCAGCCCGCAGAACGGCCTTCTGGTCGGTATGGCGAATGCCCAGAGCGACACGCCCGCCGACCCGGCAGCGATCCCGGACATGGTGATCGGGGCCGCAGACGCGCCGGTCAAGATGACCGAATACGCAAGTTTCACCTGCCCGCATTGTGCGGACTTCCACGCGACCGTCTGGCCGCGGCTGAAGGCCGACTACATCGACACCGGCAAGGTGCAGTTCACCTACCGCGAGGTCTATTTCGACCGCTTCGGTCTGTGGGCGTCCATGATGGCCCGCTGCGGCGGAGAGATGCGGTTCTTTGGCATGGCCGACATGTTCTACGACAAGCAGCGCGAATGGACCGCCAGCGGCGATCCCGCGACGATCGCGCAGGACCTGCGCAAGCTGGCCAAGACCGCCGGTTTGACGGACGAAATGCTGGACGCGTGCATGAACGATGCCGCGCAGGCGCAGAACCTTGTCGCATGGTTTGAGTCGAACGCCGCGGAAGACGAGATCACCTCGACCCCGTCGTTCATCATCGACGGCACGAAGTATTCGAACATGAGCTATGAGGACATGTCCAAGATCATCGACGACGCGATCGCCGGCTGATGCGCCCGCTTGAAGGGTTGCGCGTCATCGAGCTGGCGCGCATCCTGGCCGGCCCCTGGGCCGGTCAGACGCTGGCCGATCTGGGTGCCGAAGTCATCAAGGTCGAATCCGCCGACGGCGACGATACCCGCCGCTGGGGGCCGCCCTGGATCGATCACGACGGCGACCGCGCGGCCGCCTATTTTCATGGGACGAACAGGGGCAAGACCTCTCTCACCGTGGATTTCCGCACGCCGGAAGGTCAGGCCCGCGTCCGCGATCTGATCGCCGACGCCGATATCGTGATCGAGAATTTCAAGGTCGGCGGTCTGGCGAAGTACGGCCTCGATTATGCCAGCCTGTCGGCGCTGAATCCACGGCTGATCTACTGCTCCATCACCGGGTTCGGGCAGGACGGCCCCTATGCGCACCGCGCGGGCTACGACTATATCATCCAGGGCATGTCCGGCCTGATGAGCGTGACCGGAGACGCCGATGGCCAGCCGCAGCGGGTCGGTGTCGCCGTGGTGGACCTGTTTACCGGCATGTATGCCAGCACCGCGATCCTCGCCGCCGTGCATCAGCGCCACGCAACGGGGCGTGGCCAGCAGATCGACTTGGCGCTCTATGACGTGGCCGTCGCGATGATGGCCAATCAGGCAATGAACTACCTTGCCACCGGCATGCCGCCGGTTCGGACAGGAAACTCCCATCCGAACCTCGTGCCCTATCAGGTCTTCGATTGTGCCGACGGACACATCGTCATCGCCACTGGCAACGATGCGCAATTCAGGCGGCTCTGCGACGTGCTCGACCTTGCCGAGTTGGGCACCGACCCTGCTTACGCCAGCAACGGCGAGCGGATCGCCCAGCGCGACAGACTTGTCGGCGCGCTGAACGACGGGACACGCCGACACGCGCGCGACGCCCTCCTTGCGCTGTGCGAGGCGCATGGCATCCCCGCCGGCCCGATCAACGACATGGCGCAGGTCTTTGCCGATCCCCAGATCGTTTACCGCGGGATGCAGGTCGATCTGGACGGGGTGCCGGGGATGCGGACGCCGATCCGGATGTCCGGCGGCGATACCTCACCACGCGGGCCGGCACCGAAATTGCAGCG